>CANRDG010000046.1 GCA_947629275.1 uncultured Clostridia bacterium
TGTATCAAGCTCGATAAAAAATATAAAACGCAGTGTGAAAGGAGCAGATATATGGAAATACGGGTGCTTAAATATTTTCTTGCCGTTGCCAGGGAGGAAAGCATAACCAAAGCTGCCGAGGTACTGCACATTACTCAGCCAACACTTTCAAGGCAACTGCATCAGCTGGAGGAAGAAGTCGGCGTGAAGCTGTTTGAAAGGGGCAGCAGCGGTACGCGAAAAATAGTTTTGACTGACGAGGGTATGCTGCTGCGCAGGCGTGCCGAAGAAATTATCGAACTTTCAGATAAAACAGTGCGTGAACTTATGGCACAGGAAGAGCAGGTAGAGGGCGTTATAAGCATCGGCTGCGGAGAGCTTTGCGCCATGGAGCAGATAGCCGACCTCTGCGATGCGTTTCGGCAAAAGTACCCCTTGGTGCGTTTCGATTTGTACACCGCAACGGCAGATGTCGTAAAAGAGCAGATCGAGCGCGGCAACATGGATTTCGGCGTATTGCTGGAGCCGGTAAGTATGGAAAAGTTTGAGTATATAAGACTTAGCGGCAAGGAGCGTTGGGTCGTGCTCATGCGAAAAGATTCGCCGCTTGCGCAGTATGATGCTATCCGTGCAGAGCAGCTTGAAGATGTCCCGTTGGTACTGCCTCGGCGGCTCAACGTTCAGGGGGAGCTTGCAAACTGGTTTCAGGATAGTTTTGAGCGCCTGAATGTTGCTTACACAAGCAATCTGACCATAAATACCGCCCTGCTCGTCCAAAAAGGTTATGCCTGCGCTGTTACAGTCGACGGCTCTCTGCCGTTCGGAGAAAAAGCGCAGATAGTTTCACGACCGCTTGATCCGCCGCTTTGCGGAACAGTCGCTTTTGCATGGAAACGCGATCAGCCCATGAATACAGCGGCGAAAAAGTTTGTAGAATATGCAAAATGCTTTTTAGGCATAGATAAAGCATAAAAACAAAGTATTTGATATAATGAACATAATTTGCTATAATATAAGTACAGAATATATGCCTGTACTTATATTTTTTATATGTACAATGTCGTATGCAGAAACTTTGTTGATTTTGAGGAGGTTTTATCATGAAGAAAAATATCGGTCAGAAACTTGCGCTTTACCCTATGCCGATAACGGTGATAGGAGCTATGAACGGTGATAGACCCACTTGGACGCTTGTCGGACACCTTGGTATAATAGGTCACGACCACGTAATGGTAAGCCTTGCCGCTCCGCATTTCATCAACGCAAAGATAAAGGAAACGGGAAAGCTTTCAATAAACCTTGTTGATGAAAATATGCTGCCAAAGGCTGACTTAGTGGGTTCTGTAAGCGGAAATAAAACCGATAAATCTAAGGTGTTTTCCTATGATTTGGGAGATTCGGGCGCACCCTTGATAAGCGATTCGCCGCTTACCATTGAATGTAGTGTTGCAGATATCTACAAAACTCCGAATTTTGAAAGCTTCATCTGCACTATCGACAACACCTATGTTGCAAAGCAATATCTGAACGCCGAGGGAAAGATAGACTATGGCAAATTAAAGCCCGTGCTTTTTGAATTTCCGACCTATCAGTATCTTAAAACGGGCGATGTTATAGGAAAATGTCTGTCTTTCAAATAAATATTTTCAGGAGGTCTTAATATGAAAAAAATACTGATGATCATTTTGACAGCTGCTATGGCACTGTCTTTTGCAGCTTGTTCAAACAGCGGCGCTTCTTCGGCGCAAGTCGCTGATAACGCGCAAAACACTTCGCAAATAAATTCAAATACAGAGAATAAAGACCAGCAGTCCGCCGCAGTATCCGACACGGACTCATCAGCCGAAAATAACAATTCTTCCGAGGGCGGCAAAATACTTGTAGCCTATTTCTCGGCGACAAACAACACCGAGGGTGTGGCACAAAAACTCGCCGACGGACTAGGCGCGGATATTTACGAGATAATTCCCGAGCAGCCGTATACCGATGAAGATCTTGACTATAACGACAGCGGCAGCCGTTCATCTGTTGAAATGAATGACCCTTCGGCGCGCCCTGCAATTTCGGGAACGATCGAGAACATGGAGCAGTATGACGTAGTGCTTATCGGCTATCCTATCTGGTGGGGCGAAGCTCCGCGTATTATGAGTACGTTCATTGAAAGCTACGATTTTTCGGGCAAGACTCTGGCGGCGTTCTGTACCTCGGCAAGCAGCGGCTTTGGCAGCAGCGATCAGGCTTTGCGCTCTGCCGCGAGCGGCGCGACATGGCTTGAAGGCGAGCGCTTTTCTGCATCTGCATCGCTGGAAGATATACTCGCGTGGGCAAACAGTCTGGGTGTGAAATAAGATGAAACAGGCTATAAAACGCATTATTGACCTTGCCATGATAATTCTTCTGCCGCTTTTAATGGCTGAAATAATTATAGGGCAGGAGATACACGAGTGGCTCGGCACGGCTATGATAGCGCTGTTCATAGCGCACCACATTCTGAATTTCAAATGGTGGAAAGGCTTTTTCAAGGGCAGCTATACACCGTCGCGCGCATTTGGTACGGCAATTGACCTTCTGCTGTTGCTGGATATGCTGACTTTGTGTATCAGCGGAATAATGATGTCGGGATTTGTGTTCAGATTTTTGTACATCAGCGGCAACATGATATTGGCAAGGCAGCTTCACCTGTTCGCCTCATACTGGGGGCTTATACTGATGTCTGCGCACCTTGGTATGCATATCCAAATGCTTATGACAGCAGGCAGAAAACTGTTTCACCTTTCTGAAAAGAATTTCGCAAGAGCTTGGGTTCTTCGCGCTGTATCAATATTGCTGTCGGTATACGGCGTTTACGCTTTTGTAATACAGCAGATACCGCATTATCTGTTTTTGCAAACGCATTTTGTAATGTTCGACGAAACGAAGCCGACAGCAGTTTATTTTGCAGAAACAGCAGCTATGATAGTTCTTTTTGCTTTCGTTGCCCATTATGTAAACAAGCTGCTGAAAGCTATCAAAAGTCCGCAAAAGAACGCAAAAGGCTATGGCTGGAAAGCGGCTGCATTTGCAATTCCTGTGATCGTATTTGCGCTTGTTACAGTAAAACTGAATATGCCGCCGAAAACTGCACCGTGGCAAAACAGCGCAGCTCAGAATACGTCAAGTTCTTCAAAACCCGAACAGCCCGTTGTTGCAGCAGATGACGGCTTTGTGCTTATAGAGGGCGGCAGTTTTGAAATGGGCAGTCCCGAAGATGAGCCGTGGCGCTCTGCTGACGAAACGCAGCATACAGCGACGGTCAGCGACTTTTATATAAGCCCTTATGAAGTTAAACAAAGCGACTACGCGGCGGTAATGGGCAGCGCTCCCTCAAATTTTGTCGGCGACGACCTGCCCGTGGAAAATGTTTCGTGGCTCGATGCAGTGGCGTATTGTAATGCGTTGAGCGAGAAAGAGAACCTAACGCCTGCATATACCATTGACGGCGAGAATGTCACATGGAACAGAAGCGCAAACGGCTACCGCCTGCCTACCGAGGCAGAATGGGAATATGCCTGCCGCGCAAAAACGACTGCGCCTTTCAATACCGAAACTTCCATAAGTCCCGAAGAATCAAATTATTACGGTCATTATCCTTATGAGATAGAGGACAACTATTTTTCGCAGGATAACCTGTCAACAAAGCCGGGCGAATACCGCCAGACTACCGTTGCGGTAGACAGCTTTTCGCCAAACGGCTACGGTCTATACAATATGCATGGCAACGTCAGCGAATGGGTGTGGGACTATTACGGCGAATATGATACCGCAAATATTACCGACCCAACAGGTCCCGAAACAGGAACCCGCCGTGTGTACCGCGGCGGCGGCTGGAATGACTTTGCGAAGAATATGCGCTCTGCTTACCGTGCCGCTTTGCCCGAAGATAAGGGCAGTTTTAACCTCGGCATACGTCTTGTAAGAAACGCAGCGAACGGCAGCGGAAATGTTGTAAGTAAAGATACAAGCGGCAAGACTGACGGCGGCGGCAAGGTGCTGATAGCATTTTTCTCGTGGGGAGGCAATACAAAAGGCATCGCACAGGAGATACAGTCGCAGACGGGCGCGGACATTTTCGAGATAGAGCTTGAACACCCTTATTCTACAGATTATAACACAGTGCTCGATCAGGCGCAGCACGACCAAAATATTCAGGCACGACCGAAGATAAAAAATACTGTCCAAAACTTTGAACAGTACGATACTATAATTCTCGGCTATCCCAACTGGTGGGCATCTATACCTATGCCGATAGCTTCATTTTTGGAGGAATACGATTTTGAAGGAAAAACCATTATACCGTTCTGCTCACACGGCGGCGGCCGTTTCGGTCAGAGCCTTACTGCTATTGCCAAACTCGCGCCAAATGCTGTTATGGGTGAACCGCTTTCGGTGCATTATTCGGGTGACGACGGACTTCCGCAGGATATTGCTGACTGGCTCGATGAAAATAACATACAGTCAAACTGAATTATTTTTAGGGAGGAGATCACAATGAAAAATTGTCCGAAGTTGAGATTAAAAATCAGGTGGAAATTCTATGAAAATCGTTGTGCTTGAGGGCAGCCCCAATATTCACGGTTCGTCCAATATGCTTGCCGGTGAGTTTGTGCGTGGCGCAAAAGAGGCAGGTCACAGCATAGAGGAGATAGACGTCGCCCACGCAGATATTCACCCTTGTACGGGCTGTATTCATTGTGGGTACGAAGGTCCGTGCAGTCAGCATGATGATGTTGACAAAATACGTCAGCAAATTTTGGTGGCAGATATGATAGTTTTTGTAACGCCGCTTTATTATTACGGCATGAGCGCGCAGCTGAAAATGATGATTGACCGTTTTTGTGCGTTCAACAGCAGTATCCAAAGAAAGAACTTGAAGTCAGCACTTATCTCTGCCGCGTGGAATTCAGACAGCTGGACGTTCGACCCGCTTGTATCTCACTACAAAACGCTGGTGCGCTATCTGAACTTTGAGGATAGGGGAGCGGTTCTCGGAAAAGGCTGCGGCACACCGTCAATGACACGGCAGTCGGAATATATGAAAATTGCGTATGAGCTAGGTAAGAAACTGTAAGATAAATATTGAAAATACTTTGTTTGTATTCAATTTCTAGCACACAAGCGCATTACTTTAAAACATCGTCAGCTGCCTGTCAAGCCAGCTTTGCTGTTTTGCCTGATGTATAATTTCGCCGTCCTTCAGATTTCCCACCAGCAGCGGCGAATTCGGGTCGTGTTTGAGCATATTGCGCCGCACATTTTCGTGGTCGTAATTCGCGTAACAGTATCTGCAAAGATGACCGCAGGTGTCGTATGCGCCTATGTCAGTGCCGAGTACACAGGAACACTGCGCCCTCTGCGACTTTCGTTTCGGCACAATAAGTCGGCTGCCGATCGCGGCCTCAAAAGTCTGCTTCGTCATGCAGCCGCCGCAGTCCACTCCGTATGGCGCAAGCTCTGTACCCTCCGCGCACGCCTTTACAGTAACACCGTAACGTTTGCCTATTTCAGCGAATTTCTTACCTATTTTAATGCGCTCACTTTGCTCAACCTCTCTTGCCTGCGGAAAATTTCTCTTCACCTTTTCGTATAGGTCAATAAAACTTATCACGCAAACATTCGTAGCCCCCGAAAGTGTTTTGCACATCTGTTCAAAATCCGCAATATGCCGCTCCATGGTGTATGTATTATCAATAAATATCGGGTCATACCGCCAACCAACGCAATCAATGCCTACCACATCAGAGAGCGCAATAAAGTCCTGCATTACCTTTTCTTTTGGCGGTACATTCGGCTCAACGTCTTTTCCGTACGGTGTTATCGTCACGAACCAGTACTGATGGAATTTTTTCAGCTCGTCAAGATGTTTCAGCATGGGCTCGGGGTTTTTGGTGCAAAAGGCAATGCAGTCCACCACATCGGGCGAAAGCTCATAGCGCGTTACCCGGTCGGGGTCGTAAGGGTTGCGCACCAGCACAAAACCTGCGCGTATCCTGTTCATAAGCCACTTAGAATAAAACGCGGGAATGTCCGTGCGCATACCGGTGTTAATTATCATCACTATCACTGCCTTTCTGCTAAAGCTTGTGCATATTGTAACATATTTTTACGAAAAAATCAATACGCGCATAATGCCCACAAGGCGTAGAAATCTATTAAAATAAAGTATTTGATATATTAAAGAATTTGTGTTATAATGTATATGTAGATATTTTTAGGGAGGCGGACTCTGTGAAATATATAACTCTGGGAAATTCGCAGCTTAAAGTTTCGCGTATCTGCATGGGCTGTATGGGCTTTGGCAACGCTGCCACAGGTCAGCACAGCTGGACTCTGGACGAGGCACAGACACGCGAGATAATAAAGCACGCTCTTGAGATGGGCATTAACTTTTATGATACCGCGATAGCTTATCAAAACGGCACGAGCGAGCAGTTTGTGGGCAAGGCTCTGCGCGACTTTGCAAAGCGTGATGACTATGTGATAGCTACCAAGTTCACGCCGCGCACGCAGCAGGAGATAGACGAAAACGTCAGCGGTCAGCAGCATATTGCAAATTATCTCGACCAAAGCCTTAAAAATCTCGGAATGGACTATGTTGACCTGTATATATATCATATGTGGGACTACCATACGCCCATGGAGGAGATAATGGAGGGCCTGCATAATGCCGCGAAAGCTGGAAAAGCACGATATATCGGCATTTCAAACTGCTTTGCGTGGCAGCTTGCAAAGGCGAATTTCTATGCCCGTGAAAACGGTCTGACCGAATTTGTGTCGGTGCAGGGGCATTATAATCTTATCTTCCGTGAGGAGGAGCGCGAGATGTCGCCTTTCTGCAAAGACCAAAATATTGCCATGACACCCTACAGCGCGCTTGCAGGCGGCAGACTTTCAAAACGTCAAGGCGAAACTTCAAAACGTCTTGCGGAGGATTCATATGCAAAATTCAAATATGATGCAACGGCCGAAGCAGACGGGAAAATAATTCGCCGCGTTGAAGAACTTGCAGACAAAAGAGGCGTTTCTATGACGGAAATTTCTCTTGCATGGCTGCTTACAAAAGTCACATCTCCTGTGGTCGGCGCAACAAAGTTTTCACACGTTGACGGCGCAGTAAAGGCTGTGGAGTTAGTCCTTTCGCAAGAAGAAATTGATTATCTTGAAGAGCTTTATGTGCCGCACGCTTTGGTCGGCGTCATGGCGCAGAACGGCAAACAAAAAGCAGGTAATGTAGTTTAAACCGCTTCACTGTGATATGAGGAGGAATTTATGACGGAAATATACGCCATGTCTTATGGGCACAAATATTGGGAAGAAACTAAGGCTTTTGCCGCAAACTGCTCATGGAGTGCCGGACCTTATTTGTCACAAAAAATGGCAAGCAATGAATTTAAAGAATGGGAAAGAGTATTTTTCGCCGTTGAAAACGAAAAAGTGGTGGGCTATTGTACTTTTGTAGAGAAAGATGAGCTTTCGCCGCAATATGATTTCACACCGTTTATAGGTTTTGTTTTTGTTGACGAGCAATATCGCGGCAAAAGAATTTCGCAATTATTGATAGATAACGCGGCTTCTTACGCGCGCGAAATAGGGTATCAAAAAATATATATTATGAGCGGTGAAATTGGATTATATGAAAAATACGGTTTTATAAAGCTCGGAGATTACGAAACGATATACGGTACAACCGATCAACTATTTGTCAAGTCATTAAATACTTAAAATAAGGAGGATATACCATGGAAAAAATCACACAAACAGCCGGCAGAGATCAGCTTGGCAACTTCGCGCCCGATTTTGCACACTTCAATGACGATGTGCTTTTTGGCGAAAACTGGAACAATCAGGACATTGACCTGAAAACAAGATGTATCATAACGGTGGTCGCGCTGATGAGTTCTGGCATTACAGATACGTCGCTTGTGTATCATCTTGAAAACGCAAAAGCGCACGGCGTTTCCCGCACCGAAATAGCGGCAATTGTTACCCATGTCGGCTTTTATGTAGGCTGGCCGAAGGCTTGGGCGGTGTTCCGCATGGCAAAAGATGTCTGGAAAGACGAGGAACTTTCCGAAAAAGACAAGTATCAGAACACTATCCTGTTCCCGATAGGCGCGCCGAATGACGGCTTTGCAAAGTTTTTTATCGGTCAGAGCTATTTAGCTCCCATTTCAAAAGAGCAGGTCGGAATTTTCAATGTAACTTTCGAGCCCAAATGCCGCAACAACTGGCATATTCATCATGCCGATAATGGCGGCGGACAGATACTTATCTGCATTGGCGGCAGAGGATACTATCAGGAATGGGGCAGGGAAGCGGTCGAAATGAATGTTGGCGACTGTATCAACATTCCTGCCGGTGTAAAGCATTGGCATGGCGCCGCGCCCGACAGCTGGTTTTCTCACCTTGCAATTGAAGTGCCGGGCGAGAATACCTCAAACGAGTGGCTCGAACCCGTTGACGATAAACAGTACGGCGTTTTGAAGTAACGAAAACCTTACATATACAAACACAGCCGGACAAATAACTGTCCGGCTTTTTGTACTCATTTTTTCTCGTATAACTGTTCTTTGTATGCCGTGGGTGAAGTGCCGTTATGTCTTTTGAAGACTGTGCTGAAATATCCCGAATCATGAAACCCGCAGCGAGCAGCGGTTTCAGCAACAGAGCAGCCCTCATGCAGCAGTCGCGCAGCCTCTTCAAGACGTCTGTTTGTCAAAAAATCATTCGGGCGCATATTCAGCGTACTTTTGAAAAGTCGGCAAAAATGCTGCGGCGTAACGTTAATAAGCTCCGCAAGATAACTCATCGGAATGTCCTGCGCATAATTGTCGCTCATGTATTTCAAAGCAGGGAAAAGCGCCGAAAGATGACGGCTTTTCGCCTTGTCCTCATCGGTCGTTATAAGTCTGCGCAGCGCAAGGATATATTCATAAAGCAGCCCCGAACAGGTGTAGCCGCTGTAAACAATGTCATTTTTCTGCGACTCAAACATTCTTTCAAACAGCTTTTCGGCTTCCGCGGTGTTGCAGTCAGAAATCACAATAGGTTCAACAAAGCCCAGTATTTCAAGCGTTTCATCACAGCTGCCGCCGTCAAAGCATACCCAGCGCACCTCCCAGATCTTCTCCTTTGGGTAGTATTCGTGCGCAATATTTTTTGGCAGAAAAACAAAACTTTTAGGTGCTATATCAAAACTCTTTCCGCTGCAGATAAGCACGCCCTCTCCCTCGGCACAAAAAAGTATCTGATGCCACATATAACCGCTGGGGCGGCATACGCGTTTTTGAAAACTGCTGCCTCCTATCCCTGTCAAATGAAAAGGCAATTTTGCAAGCGGCGGATCGTATGGATAAATACTTGTTTCAAGTTTCACTTATTTCACCTCATTTTTAATATAACAGAAAGCCGCACCAAAGTCAAGTATATCTACAAATTTATCTTTTTGTTTAGAAGTGTAGACGTGAATTTATGCTTATTTATAATTGTATATTTAAAATTTGAACATTATAAACTCTTGTGTTCTTCAGAATTTAATATTGAAATAATGAACATCGTATGCTACAATAAAAGTATAAATTTAAAGCAAGGTGAAATTGATGAAACATAGGATATTTGCAGTGGCAGCAGCTTTGATAATTGCTTCGTCAGCGCTTTCTTCATGCGGTAACAGTGATAGCAGCAGCGAAAATGCAACTGCCTCGCAGACTTCGCAAAGTGAAACAGTGCAGACGGAGAGCATAGAAAATACCGCTCCCACCGCTGCCGAGAGGAAAGACGCCCTCTATAATTATATCTGCGAAAACTTCGGCAAAACTATGCTGAGTTGTCAGCAGGAGTCAACGTGGATGGGCTCGCCCGATTACGAAATGGACTACATTGAGCAGACGACAGGCAAGCTTCCTGCCATGCGCGGTCTTGATTTTATGAACAACGATTTTGACGGTGTTGTCCAGCGAGCAAAGGAATGGGACGCAAAGGGCGGCATTGTAACTATCTGCTGGCACACGGGCATAAAGAGCAGCGGCTATCAGGAAAGCCTTGACGACAAGCCCGATTTCAGCAAGCTTCTGACCGAGGGCACAGATGAGTATAATACCCTTATGGAAAGCTGGGATAAGGCTGCGAAAGCCTTACAGCAGCTGCGAGATGCAGGCATACCCGTGCTTTGGCGACCATTTCACGAATTTGACGGTGCGTGGTTCTGGTGGGGCAAAGGCGGCAGCAAGAATTTCATAAAACTGTGGCAGCTTATGCATGATAAATTCACAAATGAGTACGGGCTCGATAACCTGATTTGGGTGCTCGGCTACTCGGGAGAGGTCAAGAACGGCTGGTATCCGGGCGATCAATATGTTGACATTATAGGCTCCGATACATACGATAACAGCACAAACGTAAAGGCGTGGAAAAGGCTTGAAAAAGTTGCAGATAAGCCTATGGCGTTCCACGAGTGCGGCAACGTTCCGCCCGTAAGCGACTTTGAGCGCGACGGCGATATGTGGTCTTGGTTCATGATCTGGCACACAAACTTTATAACCGACAACAACAAAGAAAACCTCAAATTCGTTTATAACAGCGATAAGGTCATAACCCTTGACGAGGTGCCAAAATTTTAACGGAGGATAAGTATGAAGTTTTTAAAAAGTATATGTTTTTCAGCCGCCGTGATGCTCATTATTTCTTCGTGCGGAAACGCATCGCAGTCGTCTCATGAATCGGGCGATTCGCAAACTACAACCACGCAGCAGACAGATTCGGTGCAGCAGACTGAAACATCGCAGCAGGAGGTGAGCGGCATGGCAAAGTATGAAGATATGATAGTCGAAATGCCTCCTGAGGGGTATGACAAGCCGCGCGATGGTGTAACGTACCCCGAGTTTCAAAAGTTCACATATTATTCGCAAACAGCAGGGCGCGATACCAAGGTGAATATTTTGCTCCCTGCGGATTATTCCGAGGACAAAGAATACCCCGTTTTGTATATACTGCACGGCTTTTGGGACAACGAGGACTGGATGGCGCGCAGTACCGTGGCTCTCAGCCGCATACTTACGAATTTGCAGCAAGACGGCGAGGCAGAGGAAATGATAGTCGTGCTGCCGTACATCTTTTGCAGTAAAGATATGCAGTACTGTACGGGCATGGACCTTGCCAACAGCCTTGCCTACGACAACTTTATAAATGACCTGACGACCGATCTTATGCCGCTTGTAGAAGAAAAATTTTCGGTGGCGAAGGGCAGGGAAAACACCGCGATCACGGGCTTTTCAATGGGCGGACGTGAATCGCTTTTCATAGGTCTTGAGCACCCCGAGCTCTTCGGCTATATCGGAGCTGTATGCCCGGCTCCCGGTCTTGTGCCTGTCAGCGGCTCGGCTATGCACCCGGGGCAGCTGCAGCCCGAGGATATGAAATTTCCCGACGAAAAACCATATGCACTGCTTATAAGTTCTTCAAAGTCTGACGGCACAGTGGGTAGTTTTCCGGACAGTTACCGAGATATATTCACCCAAAACGGAGAAGAATTTCTTTCGCACGTAATGCAAAGCACAGGTCATGACCACACAAGCGTCAAGCCGCATCTGTACAACTTTTTCCGCATAATATTCAAATAAAACGTGAGAGTTTAAGCTCTCACGCTTTTATTATTCGCAGTTTTCCCACCATCGGTCGTGGTAATTTTCATGTCTGCTCAGAAGCATCGTTTCACCTATTTTCGGTGTAACTATTTCAATGTCGTTTGCCTCACACGCTGCCGTCAAACGCTGCGCAGGGTCGTCCCAACCGTGGTCAGATAGCACAAACGCGCCCCAGTGTATCGGCATTACAACTTCCGCACCCAGCGTTTCAGCCGCCAATTCGCTCTCCTCGGGCAGCATATGCCAGTAGTGCCAGTTGATATTGTACTGTCCGCAGTCGGGCAAAAACAGGTCAAAATCGCCGAACCGCTTGTGTATCTCCTCAAAATGTCCGCCGTAGCCCGTGTCGCCGCTGTCGTAAACCTGATGATTTTCATCTTTCAGCACCCAAGAACAGAAAAGCGTCGTCTGCTGATTGTCAAGCGCTCTGCCCGACTTGTGATTAGACGGCGTGCAGGTAACTTGCAAACCACCAAGATCAAAGCTTTCCCACCATGCAAGCTCCGTCACCTTGTCGTCCCCGGCTATCCAGCGCTTTATGTGCTTTTCAATGCCCAGCGGCACTATGTAATGCGCGGTCTTGCTTTCAAGTTGTTTTATCGTCGCCATGTCAAGGTGGTCGTAATGGTCGTGCGTTATCAGCACCGCATCTATCTGTGGCAGGTCGTCAACAGTTATCGGCGGCTGCGTGTACCGCTTCGGGCCTATCCACTGCACAGGCGATGAACGTTCGCTGAAAACAGGGTCTACCAGTATGTTTTTGCCGCCCATTTGTATGAGTAAGCTAGAGTGTCCCAGCCAAGTTACGGCAACATCATCAGGCTGCGCTTTTGTGAGATCGGGCGTTTCTGTCGGCAGGTTTTCTTTCGGTACGGTTTCTTTTTTAGATACCCTGTTGTCCGCCGATACGCCGTCTATCACCCACTGCGACGGGTAAATAAAATGCTCACCGTCATAGTATCCCTCCGCGCGTGATCTGCCCCCAAAAAGTTAGACAAAAATATAAGAATAAATATATGCAAAGCGACTAAGAATGAACTTGGTCGCTT
>CANRDG010000047.1 GCA_947629275.1 uncultured Clostridia bacterium
CGGAGTATCTTAGACTCCTTTTCACCTTCTGCAACAAGTATCTGAGACTTCTTTTCACCTTCCGCCTGGAGTATCTTCTCACGGCGTTCACGTTCAGCCTTCATCTGGCGTTCCATGGCGTCCTGTATCTCTCTCGGAGGAAGAATGTTTTTCAGCTCAACTTTAAGCACCTTGATGCCCCACCTGTCGGTAGCTTCATCAAGTATCGAAGTAATGGTCGTGTTTATGTTGTCACGCGAGGTAAGTGTTGCGTCAAGTTCCATACCGCCTATGATGTTACGCAGTGTTGTAGCGGTAAGGTTCTCAATAGCAGACATAGGTCTTTCAACGCCGTAGGTATACTGCTTCGCGTTTGTTACCTGGAAGAACACAACGGTATCTATCTGCATTGAAACGTTATCCTTAGTGATAACAGACTGCGGTCTGAAGTCTACAACACGCTCTTTGATAGAAACTTTCTGCGCTATTCTGTCTACAAAAGGCAGCAGGAACACAACGCCCGTACCCTTTGCCGAGCTGAACGTACCGAGGCGTTCGATTATATATACATACGCCTGCGGAACTATTTTTATTCTTGTGATAAGATATATCACTGCGATTATCGCTATCGCAATAAGTACGATAACACCAAAATTATCGGGCATAAAAATTCCTCCTTACCCTATTACACTATTCTTTCAACTATCAGCTTTGAGCCGTCTATGCTGACTATTTTTGCTGTAGCGCCCTCTTCGATGATATCACCGTTCACAGAAAGCGCCGTCCAGTAAGAGCCGTTCAGCTTGGCTCTGCCCTGAGAAAGTTCGTTGTTGATAGTTTCGGTAACTACCACAGTTTTGCCGACATCGAGCTGGGCGTTCGTTTCAGGCTTGCTCTTGACCAGCTTTTTGATAGCAGGTCTTGTCGCCACAAGCGAAACTACCGATGCCACAAGGAATATCAGCAGTTGTATCCACAGCGGCGCATCGGGGAAAATGATCGCCACTATAAGTGATAACAGCGAGCCTAAAGCCAGCCATATCGACACCAGCTGCACCGTTACTGCCTCAAACACGAGGAAAAACACGAATGCTGCTGCCCATAGGATAATATAAGCGTAATCCGCCATACAGTATTCTCCTTTCATAAAGAACCTAAAACGGGTTATGTAAATTTCATTTACACATATATTATACCACACTTATTTTCAAAAAGCAATAGTTTTTTGAAAAAATTTTAAAATTTTTACTTTTGGCGTATTTTCGTACTATTTATCAGCCATGAGCCTTACCATAACTGCTTTTTGTGCGTGCAGACGGTTCTCAGCCTCGTCAAATATCTCGTCAGCGTGAGCCTCAAACACCTTGGCAGTTATCTCCTCCTCGCGGTGAGCAGGCAGGCAGTGCTGCACCATGGCGTCTTTCTTAGTAACTGACATTATCTCGTCGTTGACCTGATATCCTGCAAACACCTTTTTGCGCTCCTCTGCCTCGCTTTCCTCACCCATTGAAGCCCACACGTCTGTATAAACAACGTCTGCGTCTTTTGCTGCCTCGGCAGGAGATGTGGTAAGTGTGAACTTGTCGCCGTAGCCCTTGGCAAACTCAAGCACCTGCACGTCCGGCTCGTAACCCTTGGGACAGGCTACCGCTATGCACATACCGACTTTAAGGCAGCCGACTATCAGCGAATTTGCCATATTGTTGCCATCTCCGATAAAGCACAGTTTCAGCCCGTCAAACGTTCCCTTGTACTCCCTTATCGTCATGAGGTCTGCAAGCACCTGACACGGGTGGCAAAAATCAGTAAGACCGTTTATAATAGGTATGCTGCCGTACTGCGCGAGATCTTCTACCTCTTTTTGCTCAAAAGTCCTTATCATTATGCCGTCAAGATACCTTGAAAGCACGCGCGCGGTGTCTTGAACGGGCTCTCCCCTGCCTATCTGCAAGTCGCGGTTTGAGAGGAAAAGCGCCTGACCGCCCAACTGATACATACCGGTTTCAAACGATACCCTAGTCCTTGTAGACGACTTCTGGAATATCATGCCGAGCGTTTTGCCTTTAAGCAGCTTATGTTCTATGCCGTTTTTGTTTTCATACTTCAGCTGATCTGCAAGGTTGAGTATATCTATGATCTCCTCCTTGTCAAGATCCAGCAGTTTAAGCAAATGTTCCATGTTGTTACCTCCGTAATATATTATGTATTATTTTTCAATACTTTGTCAAGTATTTCAATGCCCTTGTCAATTTCCGCTTTGGTAATAGTCAGCGGAGGGAGCAGCCTGAGTTTTTCTTTTGCCGTAAGCGCGAGCAGACCGTTTTCAAAACACGCTTTGCACACGCCCGCGGCGGCTTTGTCTTTAAGGGTAATACCAATCATAAGACCTATTCCCGAAAGGCTCTCTACCCCGTCAAGGCTCATAAGCTTTTTACGCAGATACTCAGACTTTTCGCAAACGCCCTGCAAAAATCCGTCCTCGGTAAGTCTTTCAAGAACCGCCACAGCGCCTGCGCAGCAAACGGGGTTTCCGCCAAAGGTTGAGCCGTGTGTGCTTTTGCCGAGAACATCGCAGCAAGTTTCATCTGCAAGGCAGCAGCCCATAGGCAAACCACCTGCTATGCCCTTGGCAAGGGTGGTAATGTTGGGCTTTACGCCAAAGTTTTCACTTGCCAAAAATTTTCCCGTTCTGCCAACGCCCGTCTGCACTTCGTCGGCTATCACAAGCACGTCTTTTTCTTTGCAAAGGCTGAAAACAGCATCTACAAAATCCTTATCAAGGGATATAACGCCGCCCTCGCCCTGAACAAATTCTATCATCACGGCGCAAACGGTATCGTCAAGCTTCTCTTTCAGGTCATCGGTATTATTCGCCTCAACATTCACAAACCCCTCAACGAACGGAAAAAAGTAGTTGTGAAAAACGTCTTGCCCCGTTGCCGAAAGAGTTGCAAGCGTTCTTCCGTGAAAGCTGTTCACAAGGGTTATTATATTATGTCTGCCCTTGCCGTATTTATCAAAGCTGTACTTTCTTGCAAGCTTGATAGCGCACTCGTTTGCCTCTGCGCCGCTGTTGCCGAAAAATATTTTTGAATAGCCCGTAATTCCGCACAGCTTTTCGGCTAAGTCTGCCTGCACCTTTGTGTAATAGTAGTTTGAAGTATGCTGTATCTTCTTTGCCTGAGCGCACACCGAATCTGCCCATTTTTCATCACAAAAGCCCAGTGAATTTACCCCTATGCCGGAGCCGAAGTCAACATAGCTTTTGCCGTTCTCATCGGTCGCAACGCAGCTTCCGCCGTTTTCAAGCACCAAGTCGTACCTGCCGTAGGTGGGCATAACGTGTTCGTTGAACCTTTCTATTGTACTCATAGTTTTCCCTCACTTTTTGCGCATCTTGTTCAGATGCTCTTTTACTTCGTCGGCGGTAATGCCGTCAAGCTTTTTCTTGTCGATATAAAAAACGTTATCTTCCGTAAAAAAATATATCTTCTGCTTTGACTGCCGCACATCATTTATCCTGCTGTAGCTGTAAAAGCTCTCCTTGCCTTTCATAGTCACCGAAAAGCGGTTATCATAAAACACAAAATGCAGCGTAATGTTCAGCAGCCTGTTCTTGTCGGTATCATAAAGCTTCTGCGCATCGAATATATACGAAAATGTCGTTGAATAGGTCAGCAAAAACACAAAGCCTATTGACATTGTTGCCAGCGCGTACTCAATTATTATAATATCGTATATGCAGAAAGCCAAACTGACCGCCGCACAGATAAGCAGTATCGGGCGTATCTTTCTGTCCTTATGCCGTTTCTGCATTTTTATAAGCTCAAAATACTGCCGCTTGTCTGAGCAAACACCCTGCGCTTTGAATAGTATCTTATCCATACCCTTGCCCTTATATGAACTGCGTGCCAATGCCCTCGCTGGAGAGCAGCTCTATCAGTATCGAGTGCGGTATCCTGCCGTCGATTATGCAGGTCTTATGAACGCCGCGCCTTACAGCCTCAACGCAGCAGTCTATTTTGGGTATCATGCCGCCGCTTATTATACCCTGCTTTTTAAGATACGGCACTTCGCTTACGTTCACGGTAGGTATAAGGGTGTCGGGGTCGTCCTTGTCTCTTAAAAGCCCTGCGATGTCGGTCATAAGTATCAGGTTCTCGGCTCTCAGGCAGGAGGCTATCCTTGCGGCTGCGGTGTCGGCGTTTATATTGTATGTCTGACCGTCCTCGCTGGTGGCAACGGTAGATATTATAGGCACATAGCCGCCGTTGAGAGCCTCTATTATAGGCTTTGTGGCAACGCTTACTATCTCCCCCACGAAACCTAAGTCATTTTCGCCCTCAAGCTTCTTAGCCATTATCATCTGACCGTCAACGCCGCACATACCCAAAGCCTTGCCGCCGTGCAGCTGCAAATTAGCGACCAAGTCCTTGTTCAGCTTTCCTGCAAGCACCATCTGCACGACTTCCATAGTCTCCTTGTCGGTGTATCTCAGTCCGCCGATAAACTTGCTTTCAATGTTCAGTCTGCCAAGCATGGCGTTTATTTCGGGCCCGCCGCCGTGCACTAAAACTACCTTTACTCCCACCGCCGTAAGCAGCACTATGTCAGTCATGACGCTCTCTTTCAGCTCGTCGTTTGTCATAGCGTTTCCGCCGTACTTGATAACTACTACCTTGTTGTTGTACCTCTGTATATGAGGCAGGGCATCTATAAGTATACTGCCCCTCGTCACATTGCTGATTTCCATTTTCATCTGTCCTTTTTATTTTATTTGCGAAGTCTTAAGTTCTGTAATCCCCGTTTATCTTAACGTAATCGTATGTAAGGTCGCAGCCGTATGCAGTAGCTTTTCCGCTGCCCTCTCCCACCGAGATGTCAATATATATCTCATCTTCGGCAAGTATCTGCGCCGCCTTCTCCTCTGAAAAAGCAAGCTGACTGCCCTTTTCGCACACCATGAGCCTGCCTGCCGCCGAGCTTAAAAACACATCTACATCTGCAATATCAAACTGCACGTCAGCATAACCCACCGCGCAAAGTATCCTGCCGCAGTTAGCGTCCTCGCCGAACATAGCCGCCTTGAAAAGCGACGAGCAAATAACGCTCTTTGCGATAACTATCGCGCTGTCGTCGCTCTCCGCACCCGTCACGGTACATTCCAAAAGCTTCGTCGCGCCCTCGCCGTCTTTGGCAAGCATTCTTGTAATGTTCATCATAACTATGTAAAGCGCCTTTTTGAAGACTTCAAAGTCCTCTCCGTCAGCCGCTATCTCATCATTTACAGCCATGCCGTTTGCCATAACGCACACCATATCGTTTGTAGACTGGTCTCCGTCAACAGACAGGCAGTTATACGTTACCTTGACCACTTCAGAAAGAGCCTTTTGCAGCATATCTGCTGATATAGCACAGTCGGTAGTGATAAAATTCAGCGTGGTAGCCATGTTGGGGTGTATCATACCGCTGCCCTTGCCCATACCGCCTATGCGGCACACTTTTGAACCTATACCAAACTGCACTGCGACTTCTTTCTTTACTGTATCGGTAGTCATTATCGCTGTCGCAGCCTCTGCGTTTCCGCTGTAAGAAAGACCTTCTGCAAGCGGCTTTATCGCGCTTATTACTGCACCTATATTCAGCGGCTGACCTATTACCCCCGTTGAGGCAACTATAACTTCCTGCGGCAAAATGCCAAGAGCTGTGGAAGTAAGGCTGCACATCTGCATAGCCTTTTCAATGCCGTCAGCGTTGCCTGTGTTTGCGTTGCCCGAATTTACTATAACTGCTCTCGCCTTGCCGCCTGTTTTTTCAAGATTTGCTTTTGTAACGGTTATAGGCGCGCCCTTTACCTTGTTTTGCGTATACACCGCCGCCGCGCTGCAAACACGGTCGCTTAGTATCATAGCTATATCGTTCTTGTGAGCTTTGGGCGGCTCGTTGCCGTCAGACTTTGCGGAATTTTTTATACCACAGTACACGCCGCTTGCCTTAAATCCCTTTGCAGCGCACACACCGCCCTCAACGTAAGTATATCCGTCAAACTGCTTTAGTGTTATCTCTTTCATGGTTTTCCTCCGTATTTTATATAAGCTTTATTTCTATCCCTACCACGCCGTACTTTTTTATCGCCTCGTCGGAATAATATTCGTTCATATCCTGCGGCTTTGCGCTTTTCACATTTGTTTCGTCATAGCCGCATTTCAGCAGATCAAGCGAAGAATACAGATCTGCAAAATCTTTAAAAATATGCATACCGCATACCTTTGCCGTGAGCCGCTCGCCCTTCTGTGTCTGTGTAAATTCTATCTCATCGCCGACTTTTATTTTCTGCCGCTTTTCATCATAAAGCCGAAGCTCTATAGTCTTTGCGCCTGTCTTTATCTTTTCAAACGGTCGCGGGGCGAGGGACATAAAATGTTTCATCGGTTTTCTCCTATCCTATGTAAGGCTTGTGCATTACAAGCTCTACCTGCGCGCCCAAAAGTGTTTCGCCCTCAAAATCTAGCCTTATTACAAATGGCATAAAATTGACTATCTTTTTAAATTCTTCAAACCCAAACTGCGGATAATAGTAATTCAGTATCGTACTTAGCGCAGTGCCGTGCGTGCCGATAACGATATTTTCACCGTCATGCTCTTGAAGCAGCTTTTTCAGCGCGCGGATATTTCTTTCCTGCGCCTCGCCAAGGCTCTCGCCGTTTTCTATACTATAGTCAAAGTCAGACCACTGCTTTTTTGCAAAGTCGAAAAAATCCCCCTCGAACCATTTTCCGCTGGTGCGCTCTCTGAGATCCTCATAAGCGACTATCGCAAGCCCGAGCGTGTCGGCAAGGTCTTTCACCGTATCACAGCTTCTTCTATACGGTGACGAAGCTATATAAGTTATATTTCTGTCTTTAAGCACCCATGTTACCGCCTTTGAGTCGCGCCGCCCTATGTCGCTTAGCGGTCTTTCTCTGCTTGCGTGTACGCTGTTGTCAGACTGCGCATGGCGCACCAAATACACCTGTGTCATATTCTCTCCTTATATAATGCCGTATTTTCGCTTCAAATTTAATATCCTGCGCACGCTCTCGTCAAGTCTTTCCTGCGTTATCTCACCGCTTTTCACGGCATTTAGCACCGCATTGTAAGCAGTACCCAGATCATTCGGCATAAGCACTATGTCAACGCCTGCTTTTACAGCCATTACCGCGCTTTTTGCATCACCGTACTGCCGTCTTAAAGCTTCCATTTCAAGCGAATCAGTCACCACAACGCCGCCAAAGCCCATTTCGCCGCGCAGCTTGCCTGTTATAAGTTCATATGAAAGCGATGCAGGCAACCCGTCAGACGTTATATTAGGCACGTTTATATGTGCGGTCATCACCATGTCTGCGCCTGCATTTATACCGCCTGCAAACGGCAACATCTCGCAGTTTTTCAGCTGCTCCCACGTTTTGTAAACGGTAACGCTCTGCTTGTGGGTGTCTTCTTTTGTGTCGCCGTGACCGGGAAAATGTTTCAGGCAGCATATCATGCCCTTGCTGTGAAAGCCCTTTACAGCGCTTGCCACCATTTGTGAAACTCTGCTCGGATCGCTGCCAAAAGCCCTGTCGCCTATAACGACATTTTGAGGGTTAGTGTTCACATCTGCAACGGGCGCTAAATCTACATTAAACCCGTAAGTTTTAAGATACGCGCCTATCGTTTCACCTACATTATAAGCCTGCGACGTATCGCCCGTATTGCCGACCGACAGCATACTTGCAAACTTTTTCACCGCAAATCCTGCGCTGTTTGCAATTCGCGCTACCCTGCCGCCCTCTTCGTCAACAGCTATGAAAAGCGGTATTTCACTAGCCGACTGCAAGCCGTTTATAAAGCTTTTTATTTGCGACGGAGACTGGATATTCTGCCCAAACATACACACGCCGCCAACATGGTATTTGCTCAAACCGTTTTTGTCGCCGCTGTCGCACTGTGTTGCAGAGCCGCCCAGTTTTTCGGGTCTTACCACAAAAAGCTGACCCACCTTTTCTTCAAGCGTCATGCCCTGCAATATTTCTTCGACTGTCTTTTGTGAAAGGTCATTTTGCGGCTTTGGCGTTGTTGCTGATGTTGTAGTCGTAGTTTTCGGCGGCGCGGTGGTCTGAGGTTTTGGGGTCGTTACTATGGGTGCTGTCGTGGTCTGCGTGCTTGGCGCAGCTGTGGAAGATGTTGTAGTTGTAGTAGTCGTTGTACTCTGCGTGGTTGTCTGCGAGGTAGTTGTCTGCTGTGATGTAGTTACAGCAGTTGTTTTTTCTGTAATGCTTGTAATGCTCGTTTCAGTCTGCGGAGCCTCTATCTGCGCTGTGGTCGTTGTCTCCGATGTCGTCACATAAGCGGTGTCGCCGCTGCTGTCAGTGTTTGAGCAGCCGCACAGCATAACAAATGCCGTTATCGCTGCCACAACAGCCAACCTTTTCTTTTTCATGTTCTTTCTCTCTTTCAACGATAAAGTATTACAGTCCTGTCGCCTCGTCAAGACCGAGCATTATATTCATGTTCTGAACGGCTGCTCCGCTTGCTCCTTTTCCCAGATTGTCAAGCCGTGAGGCGATAAGTATCCTGTCATCATTTCCAAAGACAAATATCTGCATATCGTTGGTGCCTTCCAGCGTGTTTGCAGGCAGAAAACCGTCGGGAAGCGTATCGCCGCCGCCAAGTTCCATAACCTTTACAAACCGCTGACCAACATAATGTTCTGAAAGTATCTTATGTATATCCTTTGGCGTATACTTTTTAGGCAGTGTTCTCGCTATCAGCGGAACGCTCACCACCATGCCTGCGTAAAAATCGTCAACTATCGGGTTGAACATAGGCTGATATTCCAGACCACATATTTTCTGCATTTCGGGTATGTGCTTGTGCGACTGCGTTAAAGCATACTGGCGCGGAGAGCACATTTCTTTTGTCTTGCCGCCGCCCTCTATTGCCGCTATCATCTTCTTGCCGCCGCCGCTGTAGCCCGAAACCGCGTGAGATATAACGGGGTAGTCTTTCGGCAAAACGCCTGCCTGCACTAAGGGGTACACAATGCTTATAAATCCGCTGGCATAGCAGCCGGGGTTTGCAACCCTTTTCGCGGTCTTTATCCTTTCCCTGTGCGCCTGCGAAAGCTCGGGAAAGCCGTATGCCCAGTCGTCATTCGTTCTGTGGGCAGTTGAAGCGTCTATGATTCTGGTGCTGTCGTTTTCTACGAGCGTTACGGCTTCAACAGCCGCCGCGTCGGGCAAACAGAGAAACGTTATGTCCGACTCGTTTATGAGCCTTTTTCTCTCGTTTACGTCCTTGCGCTTGTCCTCGTCTATCAGCAGTATTTCAAGGTCGTCTCTGTCTGCGAACCTCTCGTATATCTGAAGTCCCGTAGTACCCTCTTTGCCGTCTATAAAAATTTTCGTCTTCATTTTTGCAATTTCCTCTTAACGTAGTCTATCTGCTCTTTAACGCACTCCGGCGCAGGGCCGCCTTTCGCCTTTCTCTGTATTACGCAGGTATCGAGGCTTATGGCATTGTACACGCCCTCGTCAAACTTGTCGCAAAGAGCCTTATATTCTTCTATCGGCAGCGTTTCAAGCGTTACGCCCTTTTCTATGCACTTTGCGACCAGCGTGCCCGTTATCTTATACGCGTCTCTGAAAGGCATACCCTTTTTCACAAGATAGTCGGCGCAGTCGGTGGCGTTAATAAAGCCCCTCGCCGCCGCGTTCCTCATATTTTCTGGGATAACTTTCATGGTATCAAGCATAGGTATAAATGTTTTCAGACACAGCTTTACGGTGTCTATGGCATCGAATATTGCAGGCTTATCCTCCTGCATATCTTTGTTGTAGGCAAGCGGCGTGCCTTTCATCATCGTAAGAAGTGTGTTCAAGTCGCCGTAAACGCGCGCTGTTTTACCTCTTATAAGTTCAGTAACATCGGGGTTTTTCTTCTGAGGCATTATTGAAGAACCTGTTGCGAATGCATCATCAAGCTCTATGAATTTAAACTCCCACGAGCACCACAGTATTATTTCTTCCGAAAAGCGCGAAAGGTGCATCATCAGTATTGAAAGCGCACTTGTAAGCTCAATGCAGAAATCCCTGTCAGAAACGCCGTCTAGCGAATTTTGCGATACCTCGTCAAAACCGAGAAGCTCGCACACCCTGTCTCTGTTTATCGGGTATGTGGTAGAAGCCAGCGCACCGCTGCCAAGCGGCAGAACGTTCATGCGTTTGTATGTATCTTCAAGTCTGCCATTGTCGCGCAGAAGCATTTGCGCATACGCCATTACATGGTGTGCAAAAGTAACAGGCTGCGCCCTTTGCATATGCGTATAACCGGGCATGATAGTTGTCAGGTTGTCTTCTGCGAGCTTTACTATGGTATTTATAAGCTGCTCTATATACAAAATAATTTCATTTATCTCATCACGCAGATACATTCTTATATCAAGCGCTACCTGGTCGTTTCGGCTGCGTGCGGTATGCAGTCTTTTGCCTGTATCGCCGAGGCGTTTTGTAAGCTCCGCTTCAACGAACATATGGATATCTTCGGCATTCGGGTCAATCCGAAGTTTTCCGCTGTCTATATCCGCAAGTATGCCTTTCAGACCTTCGACTATAGCAAGGCTCTCTTTCATGTCGATTATGCCGCACTCGCCGAGCATGGTCGCATGAGCAACAGAACCCTGAATATCCTGCCCGTACATTCTCGCATCGAACGAAACAGACGAGTTGAAGTCGTTCACCCTGTCATCTACCTGTTTGGAAAACCTGCCTGCCCACATCATATCTGCCATAGTATTTTCTCCGTTCCGTACTTTATTTTGCACATAAATAACTTATGGGCAAAGCGGAAACATCACGCCCCGCTCTGCCCCTTGATATCCCCAAACGAGCAGTTTACTTGCCCTCATTCTCCTTGAGGTGCTGCTCTATAAGCTTTGAGATGTCTATGCCGTTGATCTTCAGACCGTCAATAATGCAGTCGTTTATCTCAACGTTGGTAAGGTCGCAGTAAGCAAACGTAGCGCCGCGCATAACGGGGTTTTTGAACTCTACATTGTTCATAACGCTGCATCCGAATCTTGTGCCCGTCATATTAACGCCGAGAAATCTGGTATTCGCCATATAAATGTCGGTTATATCCGCACCGCTCATGTTTATGTTGTTGAGCTTTACATTCTCCATATTGACGTCGTCAAACACTGCGCCTTTAAGGTTTACGTTGCTGAATTTTGTATCTCCGAGGTTTACGTCCTCAAACGAAGAGTTAGGCAGGCTGTCGTAAGATATAGCCACCTTTTTGTCCAGTTCGTGTTCATACTTTATGTTGTCGACCATTGTGATTTCCTCCTTTAAAATATATCGTTTATATCGTTTCGGCAATTACTTGCTGCCGTTTTTCCTCTGCTGTTCCAGCTTTGCGCGTACCTTTATCGGCAGACCGAACAGATTGATAAATCCTGCGCTGTCTTTCTGATCATATACTTCATCTGCCGAGAAGGTAGCCACCTGTTCGTCATACAGCGTATAAGGCGATGTAACGCCTGCGTTTATTATGTTGCCCTTGTAAAGTTTCAGTCTTACGTCTCCTGTAACGGTTTTCTGCGTTTCGGTAACGAATGCCGACATTGCCTCTCTCAGCGGTGTATACCACTG
The DNA here is from genome assembly GCA_947629275.1 of uncultured Clostridia bacterium. Classification (GTDB taxonomy): domain Bacteria; phylum Bacillota; class Clostridia; order Oscillospirales; family Ruminococcaceae; genus UBA7477. Next base: position 11,652 of record CANRDG010000047.1, read on the forward strand.
ACCGTTATAAACTATATCGGCAAATTTTATCGAAAGATACTGCTTTACCCTTGCTGTTTCCTTGTCGAGGGTTATTGTTTCCAGCACTTCATGCGCGTGGTAGAGTATCGCTCCGCCCGGTGTTTCATAAACGCCCCTTGACTTCATTCCGACAAGACGGTTCTCAACAAGGTCTGCAAGACCTATGCCGTTTTCGCCGCCCAGTTTGTTCAGGGTGCTAACTATTCCTGTGCCGTTCATCTGCACGCCATCGATAGCGGTAGGCACGCCCTTTTCAAAGTGTATGGTAACATAAGTCGGCTTGTCGGGCGCTTGAATGGGTGAAACTCCCATTTCAAGGAAGCCCTCTTTTTCATACTGCGGCTCGTTTGCAGGGTCTTCAAGGTCAAGACCCTCGTGTGAGAGGTGCCATATGTTCTTATCCTTTGAATAATTGGTTTCCCTGTTTATTTTAAGAGGTATGTTGTGCGCCTCGGCATAGTCTATCTCCTCATCTCTCGATTTCAGATCCCATATCCTCCACGGTGCGATTATCTGCATATCGGGAGCGAAAGCCTTTATAGCCAGCTCAAAACGGACCTGGTCGTTGCCCTTGCCCGTGCAACCGTGGCAGATAGCGTCAGCGCCCTCTTTCAGAGCTATTTCTGCTATTCTTTTTGCGATTATCGGTCTTGCGAACGAAGTACCGAGCATATATCTATTCTCATAAATAGCGCCTGCCTGCACTGTCGGGAAAACGTAGTCGTTTATAAATTCCTCCGTCAGGTCTTCTATATACAGCTTTGAAGCGCCCGTTTTGAGAGCCTTTTCCTCCAGTCCGTCAAGCTCCGTTCCCTGACCTACGTTTCCCGAAACTGCAATAACCTCGCAGTTGTTGTAATTCTCTTTCAGCCACGGGATTATAATTGACGTGTCAAGTCCTCCCGAATAAGCCAGCACAACTTTTTTGATCTCTTTTGCCATAGCAAATACCCCTTTTCAACAATTGATAATATGTTATTATGATTATACATCATT
>CANRDG010000048.1 GCA_947629275.1 uncultured Clostridia bacterium
TGATATAATGTATATGCAATTGCACCTGACACTGAAATTTTTATTGAGGTGAAAGCGGCAAACAGTTAATATTTGCAACTAACCGTACTAACAATAATAACCACTGCGGTTCAGCTGATAAACCAAGACTGTCTTTGCCCCTTGTGGGTGAAGGCAGTCTTAAATTTTATATTTTTGAGAGGATAATGATACACTATGGACAGCATAGAAAACAGAGTTGCCATTATAGGCATAATAGTTGAAAAAAGTGACAGTGTTGAAGCTCTGAACGCCATTTTGCACGAATACAGCAGTTATATGATAGGCAGAATGGGCATACCCTACCACGAGCTGGGCATAAACATAATCAGCGTTGCTGTGAACGCTCCGCAGAGCGTAATAAGCGCGCTTTCGGGCAAAATAGGCAGGCTTGACGGCGTTTCCGCCAAGGCGGCATATTCAAACGTAACATCAAAAAACGGAGCGCGGACAGATGAGTAAAAACAGGCGAAAAATAGGTATTTTAGCCGCATTGTTGCTTATTATACTTCCTGTAATAATATCGATAGCCGCACTTTGTATAGGCAGAATAAGCTACTCGCCGAGCGAGATAATTTCCGCTCTGCGCAACGGCATTTTGGGCAAAGAACTCAAAGGCGCGGCTTTGGTGGTCTGGAATATACGCCTGCCGAGAATTCTGCTCGCGCTTCTTTGCGGCGCAGGGCTGTCGGTAGCAGGAACAGCGTTTCAAAGTTTGTTTTCAAATCCCTTAGCTACCCCCGATACCTTGGGTGTCGCATCGGGTACTTCATTCGGCGCTGCAGTCGCAATGCTTTTGGGGCTCGGCATGATAGGCATACAGATCACTGCATTTGCAGGCGGAATACTCGCAGTTGCGCTCACTTGGCTCGCGGCGTGCGGAAAAAGCGGTAAAAGCGGTCTGGGTTCCGTAGTCCTCGCAGGAATAATGATAGGTTCGCTCTTCTCGGCGCTGGTGTCGCTCGTAAAATTCGTCGCCGATACCGAAACCCAGCTGCCTGCCATAACCTACTGGCTCATGGGCAGCCTTTCGGGCGCAGGCTACAAGTCGCTCGCCCTCGGCGCACCCATTATTATAATAGGTATCGCAGTGCTTTTCGCGCTCCGCTGGAAACTTAATATCCTACCCCTCTCGCAGGACGAAGCCGTCTCGCTCGGAGCAAATATCCGCCTTTTGCGCGTAGTTACCATTGTCTGCGCCACCGCCGTGACTGCATCGTGCGTTTCAATGTGCGGTCAGGTCGGCTGGGTAGGGCTGCTTATTCCCCACATCTGCCGCATGGCTTTCGGCAGCGATCACCGTAACATTCTGCCTGCCTCAATATGCATAGGTGCGGCGTTTATGGTAGTTGTCGATACTTTGGCAAGAAGCATTTCAGCCGCTCAGATACCCATTTCGGTGCTTACCGCTATAATAGGCGCGCCGTTTTTCATACTGCTTATGCGCCGCAGCGGAGGTGAGAGCCTGTGACTATAGACGTTAAAAACGGTAGTTTTGCATACGATAAAAATAGCGATAAAATGCTCTTTTCGGGCGTTGAATTTTCAGCCTCCGACGGCGATCTTGTAGCAGTTTTAGGACCTAACGGTGCAGGCAAAACAACGCTCCTTCGCTGTATTATGGGAATGTTAAAATGGAGCGAGGGGGCAAGCTTTATAGACGGCGAAAGAATTGACAAAATGCCTCCTCGCAGCCTTTGGCGAAAGCTTGCGTATGTTCCGCAGGCAAGAGGCGTAGCACCAAATTCTACGGTATTTGATATGGTGCTTCTCGGCAGAAACAGCCGTATAGGCGCGTTTTCTCAGCCCAAAAAAGAAGACATAAAGCGCGTGGAAGAAATTCTGGAAGAGCTTAAAATATCGCACCTTTCACAAAAAAGCTGTCGGCAGATAAGCGGCGGCGAACTTCAGATGACGCTTATAGCCCGTGCATTGGCAAGTCAGCCTAAGATACTTATTTTAGACGAACCCGAATCAAACCTTGATTTTCGCAATCAGCTTATCGTGCTGGATACTCTTTCAAAGCTCGCAAACGAAGGCATGATATGCATTTTCAATACCCACTACCCCGAACACGCCTTAGGCAGGGCGAACCGCTCTCTGATACTCTCGCAAGGCAAATGCGTTTTCGGCGATACCGCTGAAACAGTTACAGAAAGCGCGATTTCAAAGGCTTTCGGCGTCCGCGCGGTGATAACCGAGGCTGAGACTAAAAGCAATACCTTCCGAACCGTCATTCCTATAGAACTCAGCGACGGCAGCGAAAATGCGCAAAACACAGCCTCAATAGCCGTAGTTTCAATAATAATAAAAGACCGCTCCCAGGCGGAAAAAATAAACAAAATACTGCATAGATACAGCCCCTACACCATAGGCAGAATGGGTCTGCCCTACCGCAAGGGCGGCGAGGAAACGAACATCATCAATCTGAGCCTTGACGCCCCCGACAGCGAAGTCGCGGCTTTGGTTTCTCAGCTTTCACTTCTAGGCGGCGTGTCTGTAAAGGCTACCTATGCACAGTAGAAAAATACGAATAATGGAGTGTTTCATATGCTAAAAATAGCTGTTTACGGTAAAGGCGGCATCGGCAAATCTACCACTGTTTCAAATGTCGCAGTTGCAATGGCGCAAAAGGGTCTGAAAGTCATGCAAATTGGCTGCGACCCCAAAGCCGACTCCACCATGCTTCTTCGCGGCGAAAAAGATATCCCCACCGTGCTTGGACTAGTGCGAGAACTGAAAAACGACTTTTCGCTCGAGCAAATGGCGGCTGTCGGCGAGGGCGGCGTAATATGTGTCGAAGCAGGCGGTCCTACCCCCGGCATGGGCTGCGCAGGCAGAGGCATTATCGCGGCTCTTGAAAAGCTGGAGGAGAAAGGCGCTTATGAAAAATTTTCTCCCGACGTCGTGCTATATGACGTCCTCGGTGACGTCGTCTGCGGCGGCTTTTCAATGCCCATGCGTTCGGGTTATGCCGACGCCGTGTTCATCGTCACTTCGGGTGAGAACATGGCTCTGCACGCTGCCGAAAACATCGCCGCAGCGATAGAAAACTTCCGCGGCAGGGGCTATGCGCGCCTCGGCGGCGTAATTCTCAACCGCAGGAATGTTAAAAATGAGCATGAAAAAGTTGCTGAAATGTGTAAAAAAGCGAACACTAAAATTGTGGGTGACCTGCCGAGAAGTGATACCGTCACCGAAGCCGAGGAGCTTTGCCGCACCGTCGTCGCAGCCTTTCCCGAAAGCGAAATGGCAAAGTGCTACCGCGCGCTGGCTGATGATTTGCTTGCCGAATGTGGTTTTTAACGCTGCTATCGCAGCAAACCTGCGGAGCTGTTCAACACCCACAGTATTTTGGTTTTCTTTTCATTTTGAGTGTACTACAACTTTTGCGCACTTTACTTGTTATGAATTCTTCACTTTGTACGGCGTTCCAGAATGGAACGCGGAAAGAGAGCTAAGATCTTCTCAAAGGAAAATCCCTCTCTTCCAGCGGTCGCTAGCGACCGCTGCCCTCTTTGAAAAACAATCCACCGGATTGTTTTTGAGGCGACTGCTTGCAGTCGCTGTACCCATTTTCGGAGCGCACGTTGTGTTTTGGGGCTCTGCCCCCATACCCCCGTGACCCTTTGGCAGTTGCGAAGCAACTGTAAAAAAGAGGTCAATCGAAAACTTTTCCTTTCTTGACAAGACTTTCCCCACCCTATAAAATAACAAATAGGAGGTTCACAATGCTTATACGAATTGGCGGAAAACAAGACGACAGCGGCGCGCGCGTGAAAATATCCGCAGCCGCCTACCCTGCGCCCTTCAAAAGCGGTCTCGAGTACAGCTGCGCCGCCCGCGGCACATGGAACATAGTGCATACAGGCTTTTTGCTGCCGCAGTCGCACGAGATTTTCATATGCGCTATGGGCTGCCTGCGCGGTGTAGTGCTAACCGCTGCAGAAATGGGCTTCTCCCACCGCTTCTCAACTATCGAGATAAAAGAAAACGACGTCTACGAAGGCACAATGGAAGACATGATAACAAGCGGCGTATCGCAGATACTTGACACCCTTGACTATACGCCGCGCGCAGTGCTCGTCTACACCAGCTGCATACACCACTTTGTCGGCTGTGATATTCAGCTGTGCTTTGACATCTTGCGCAAACGCTATCCGCACATCGACTTTGCCGACTGCTACATGGATCCCATAATGCGCAAAAGCGGTCTTAACCCCGACCAGACCATGCGGCGGCAGCTTTACAGCCTTATAAAGCCTGCTGAAAAAAATGCCAAAAAACTAAACATCATCGGCAGCGACCTTAAGATCGACACAGCCTGCGAGCTTTTCGATATCGCCAAAGAAAGCGGCGCAGCAATCTCGCAAATTCAAGACTTTGACACCTACGATGGCTATCAGTCCATGGGGCAGGCTTTTGCAAACATTTATATTGACCTATCAGCAAAAGCGGCGGCAGAGGCGCTTGAAAATCGTCTTGGGCAAAAAGCTGTCTGCCTGCCGCAAAGCTTCGGCTATGACGAAATAAGCACCGCGCTTAATACCCTCCGCGGCCTTTTGGGCTTGTCTGAAAAAAGCTATGAAGAAAAGCGCAAAATGTGCGATGAAGCGATAGAAAACGTGCGGCAAACCCTCGGCGGCGCGCCGGTTGAGATAGACTATACAGCCACCCCCAGACCACTTTCGCTGGCGCGTTTGCTGCTGACGCACGGCATAAACGTCACAAGGCTGTACTGCGACAGCTTCTCTGCCGCCGAAAAGAGCGACCTTGAATTTTTGCAGAAAAATTTTCCCGACATCGATGTCTACGCCACCGTGCAGGTAAAAATGCGCGAACTTGACCGCTGTCGCAGCTGCAAGACCTTAGCAATAGGTCAAAAAGCCGCTTACTTCGCTTCTTCTCCGTATTTTGTCAATATTGTGCAGGGCGGCGGTATGTACGGCTACAGCGGAATATTAAAACTTTGTGGCATGATAACGCAGGCATGGGAGCATGAAAAAGATACTAAAAATCTGATACAAATCAAAGGAATGGGGTGCAATTGCCATGGCGTATGCTGAACAAATAGCAAAGTCGCTGTCCACCTATGCTGCGGACTCCTCGGGCGTGTGCAGCGCGCTTTTCGAGCTCGGCGGCATGGTCGTAATGCACGATGCCTCGGGCTGCAATTCCACCTATTCCACCCATGACGAACCGCGCTGGTACGACTTTGACAGCTACATTTTCATCTCAGGATTGACAGAGAACGAGGCGATAATGGGCGACGACGAAAAGCTCATCAGCGACGTAACGGACGCAGCAAAGCAGCTCTCCCCTTCTTTCATAGCCGTCACTGGCACGCCTATCCCCATGATGACCGGCACCGACTTTGCAGCCGTCGCAAAAGAGATAGAAAGCCGCACAGGGCTGCCCACTTTCGGCTTTGACACAAATGGCATGAATACCTATGTTTCGGGTGTTGAAATGGCTTACGCCTCCCTCGCGGAGCGTTTCACAAAGTACATGAGACCTCGTGAAAAGACCAAAGAGCCGTCTGTAAACATTTTGGGCGCAACTCCGCTTGATTTTTCAGGTGAGGACTGCTACACCCAAATTCACAGTATGCGCAAAATGCTTGGGGAAAACGGCATAACCGTGCAAAGCGTGTGGGCAATGGGCGACACCCTGCAAAACATCATGAACTCGTCATCCGCGTGGGCAAATCTGGTCGTTTCGTATGGCGGTCTTAAAGCCGCAAAAATCATGCAGCGCGAATATGGTATCCCATACGTCGTCGGCAGACCGATTAAAGGTCTGAACGAAGCAATTGTTGCAGCCCTGCACAAAAGCTTTAAAGACGATGAAAACCGCATAGCCTATGAAAAAAACACTCACGCCGACAAGAAGATCCTTCTCATCGGCGAGGGCGTAACCAGCGAGAGCCTTGCCTGCGTGCTTGGAGCAGATGCAGTGATACCAACCGAGTTTGACAGCGAACTTCTAAGAAACGGCACGCTGGCACGAGGAGAAGAAAGCCTGCGAAACATCGCGCAAAATTACGATGTACTGATAGCCGACCCGCTCTATCAGCCGATAGTGCAAAGCTGTACAAAATTTATCCCACTACCGCACGAGGGCTTCTCGGGCAGAATGTTCAGCGCGCAAGCCCCCGACTTAGTAACCGAAATCCCATTCAAAATATAACAGGAGTGAAAACTATGAAAACAAACATCATTACAAAAATCAAAAAGGCTCTAGCAGGCGCGCTTTGTGTAGCGATCTGCCTTACGGCAGCAGCCTGCGGAGCGAATGACAGCTCACAGTCTGCGACAAATTCCGACACCACATCTTCTTCGCAAGCATCTACAGATGTAAACAGTGAAAACAGCGAAAATTTGTCACAATCTGACAGTGACACCATAACCGTTACCGACCACGCAGGCAACACCGTAACGCTTCCCAAGAAAATTGAGCGCATAGTCGTTGCCGACATATACCCACTGCCCTCGGTGCTTTCAATTTTTTTTGACAGCGCCGATAAGCTGGTCGGCATAGCGCAGCCCAGTATGACAGCCGCTCAAAACAGCCTCCTCAGCGAGCTTTACCCCGAAATTCTGAACGCTGAAACAGGCTTTATAGACGGCACAACTATAAACATCGAAGAAGTAATAAAACTCGAGCCCGACGTTGTTTTCTACAGCGCCGAGACCGAGGGCATAAAAGAGGAACTTGACAAAGCAAACATTCCCGGCGTGGCAGTTTCGGCCGCAAAATGGCAGTATAACGCCATTGAAACGCTCGACAACTGGATAGCCCTCCTCAGCGAGATATTCCCCGAAAACGACAAAGCGGAGATAACCAAGCAGTACAGCGCAGAAATTTACGACATGGTGCAGCAGCGCGTAAAGGATATCCCCGACAGCGACAGAGAAAAAGTGTTCTTTCTTTTCCAGTATAGCGAGAGCAGTATAACCACCTCGGGCAAGCTGTTTTTCGGTCAGTGGTGGGCTGATGCGATAGGCGCTGTAAACGTCGGTGAGGAAATGGAGACTTCATATTCCACAGCCGTCGATCTCGAGCAGGTCTACGCGTGGGATCCCTCGATGATATTTATAACCAACTTCAACTCCGCCCAGCCCGACGACCTCTACAAAAACACCGTCGGCGCGTTTGACTGGTCGGGCATTTCGGCGGTCAAGAACAAGCAGGTATACAAAATGCCGCTCGGTATGTACCGCTCCTACACCGCAGGAATAGACACCCCGATAACGCTGATGTGGCTTGCAAAAACCGCCTACCCCGACCTGTTTGAAGATATAGACATCACGCAGGAGACCAAAGACTACTACAAAGAGCTTTTTGGCATAGACCTTAGCGACGAGCAGGCGGAGAAGATATTCGCGCCCGTCTCGCAGGCAAGCGCATTTTAAGTATTGCATATGAAAATACACCGAAGTTTTATAATACTCGCCGCCGTAACACTGCTGATCGCCATATTAAGCGGCGCGGCGGCGTACTATTCATATAACAGAAAAAACGTCAATAAAACGGCATATATCTATCAAGACGACAAACTTTTGTATACCATTGATCTGAACGCCGTTCAGCAGCCGTATACCATAGAAATTTCCTGCGAAGACGGTACTAATACAGTTGAAGTCCACAGCGGCAAAATAGGCGTTATCTCCGCCGACTGCCCCGACAAGACCTGCGTAAAAACGGGCTTTATCGGCGACGGCATGGTGCCTGTTATCTGCGTGCCGCATGGGCTTATGATAGTTGTTCGCGACGAGGACGGAGGGGCTGTAGATGCGCAAGTTTAGCTTTCACAGCAAAACACAGCGGCTTTGCGTGCTCGCGCTCATGTCCGCGTTTGCGCTGATAATTTTTACTGTCGAGGCGCAAATACCCCTGCCGATAGCCGTCCCGGGGCTGAAACTGGGGCTTTCCAACGTCATAACGCTGTATATGCTCTGTACCTTTTCACCCGTCGATGCTCTAGCAGTCTTAGCGGTAAGAATATTGCTCGGCAGTATGTTCGCAGGGCAGGCGGTGTCGTTATTTTACTCTCTGTGCGGCGGTCTGCTGGCGTTTATAGCAATGGCGGTATTCCTGCGCCTCTCGCGTTTCCAGAATATATGGTTCGCAGGCGTGCTTGGCGCAGTGCTTCACGGCGTCGGGCAGCTGTGCGCCGCTGCAGTGCTTTACCGCTCTGTGTATGTATTTACCTACCTCGCCGTGCTCACGTTCTTTTCGGTGTTCACAGGCCTGCTCACAGGCATAACAGCACAACTTCTCGCAAGCAGGAACAGCAGTAACAATAAAGAAGAATAAAGGCATGGAATAATCCGTGCCTTTTTACATGGAAATTTCTTCCATGTTTTTTGTATACGCTGCACAAAAAAATTATTTATTTTCTACACAATTTCTGTTGACAAAGCGTAAATCTCGAAGTATAATTTGTATAGATAGAGGCAGGACGGACAAGGAGTTATTACTTCGTGAGGTGATACCAATGGACAGTTTTGCCGTTTGTAAACGGTGCTAAGGCATTTTAGTATTGGAAACCAACATTTTTGAAAGGAGTAATTCGTATGAAAAAATTTGTACGCCGCTTTATAGCGATCTTTACAGCTATGACTATAGCTGCCATGATGATGATAACAAACGCAAGTGCAAGCTACAATGTTTCGACAATCAATGGCATTGAAACCGTGAGTGGTAACTGGCGAGTTGAAAGGCATCGTACAACTTTAACGACCTATCTTGGTTCTTTTCATATGAAAGACTATATGAGTAAAGATAGGAATAGTAAATTTACGAAAAATAAAAGTATTCTTCAAGTAAGTTGTACTAATTATAGTTCAACAGTGTCATCGACAAACGGACCGGCTTATGCTTATTATACCGCATATATTTACAAACTTGGTAAAGAAGATACTGTATATAAGCAGATTGCCAAAAACATAAAATTCTATTCAAAACGTGATGATGATACATATTATTTATCAGAACTGGTTAAGCCAGCTTCGGCAGGTGTGGCTATATCATTTGATTTATATTACTCATCATCAACAATAGCCAATATCAGTGGAACATACAAGTTGATATGATGACCTTGTAAGTTTCTAGGGGGAAATCAATATGACATCAATCAAAAAGAAGAAAATATTGACAATATCCTTAGTAATAGTAGCGATTTCAATCGCTACTATTACTGCAATTTATCTTATCCACTGGTACAATAGCAAAAACAATATTCCAGAATATGTGACCTTAGAGCAGCTTAAAAAGTCAGTTATACCCGATAAAAAGTATGATAACCTTGACCTTTCACACGCCGTACTGAATATGCCGCAGTTTACTGATCTTTATGATATAAAATGGCAGAAAAACCTGAACTATAGCAAAGAAGAGTGTATTGAGAATTGCACGAAGCTGGGTCAGGATATTTTATTTATGATTGAACAGCACGGGATAGACAAGTCAACTATATTTTACTGTGACGATAGCAGAAACGAATCTCCCGACGGAAAACCATTGTATGACGACTTTGGTTTTGCCAGCATAAATTATATTGATAAAAGCACTTTAGAAGATTACTATTATTTGTTGTACGGTGGTGTGACCTTTGACGATAACGGAACTATGATCTCTGAATTTTATTCGCCGAGTGAACCGCAAATGGCATCTCAATTAAGAAAAATCATCCGCTTAGATCTTGGTCAGCAGCCGAGCGATAAAATGTACAGGACTATTGACGGCGAGATGAGCGAAAAGCAGGCAATAGATCAGGCACAGCAGGAGGTAGAAAACTATTTAAAATACCTAGGCGGCGAAATTAAGCCGGCTTATGTGTATATATACCAGTACACAGAAGATTATAACAGTGATCAGACAAGTGTAATAAATGATGAGGATAACGGAAATCCCTATTATTTTGATGTGTACTTTTACAAGTTATATGAGGGTGTGCCGTTCTTCAGCAGTGGGGCTGAGCAAAACGTTACAGAGGACGACAACGGTGATTATATTTTTCGGCAGCCGATGATGTATATAGAAATATGCGAAAGCAATTGTTTCAAACGGGTGTTATCTGTAGGCGGCTACCCTGTAACAAATGCGACAAAGCGTGAAGAAGACAAATATATATCATTGCAAACGGCTTGCGACAAGATAAGTGAACTGTTTGCACCGGAGTATGAACTTGCGATAGATGAGATCTCGTTCAATTATGCTATGATATATAAGTTTGGCGATGAGGACGGCAGTATGCATCAGGCTATGCCGTGTTGGTGCTTTTCAACATACGCACCGGCAGAGAGCGCCAGAATGATGGAAAACACGATATATGTTGATGCTGTAACAGGTATAGTTTATTTCATGACAGAGGGCAGCGCAGCATATTTCAGCAGCGATGAAACAGATAAATTTATAAGATAATATCATATAATATACACAACAACAAAAGCCACGGAAATTTCCATGGCTTTTATTTTTTTGCGTATTGCTATTCTGTGCGCAGTGCAATAACAGGGTCTTTCTTCGCCGCAAAGCGAGAGGGTATAAGCCCTGCTATCAGCGTCAGCAGCATAGAGATTATCACAAGCGCCGCGCCGCCCACAAACGGCAGCTTTGAAAGTCCGCCGATGTCGGTTATGTGCTTAATGATGATGTTTATCGGAATGTTCAAAAGCACCGTAACTATTATGCCTATAGCGCCCGCGCCGAAGCCCACAATAAGCGTTTCAGCATTGAATACGCGCGAGATGTCTTTCTTCGATGCGCCTATCGCACGCAGTATGCCAATTTCTTTCGTCCTCTCCAGTACAGAAATGTAGGTGATTATGCCTATCATTATCGACGAAACTATCAGAGAGATAGCCACAAACGCAATAAGAATGTAGCTTATCGCATTTATTATCGTCGTAACGCTGCTCATCAGCAAGCCGATGTAGTCGGTGTAAACTATCTCGTTTTCCTCGCCTACCTTGTCGTTGTAGCTGCTTATCTTGTCTGTTATAGTCTCTTTCGATTCAAAGTCTTTCGGGTAAATAAGTATGCTCGAAGGCTCGCTCAGGTCCGCAACACCCATAAGCGACAGGTTTCCGTCATAAGTCGCATTCGTCTGGAACTGCTCGCCCGACATCTCCACTATCTGCTGTAGTGTCATTCCCATGGCTTCCATTTGCTCTATTGACTGCTCTATCTGCGTGCGCTGTTCTTCGGGAAGTGTCGCAAGATATTCTTGCAGCATTTCTTCGGTAAATTCGCCGCCCTCAAACTTCATACCGGTGAAAACGTCTGTCTCCGGGTCTGCCTGCTGCTCTTTAACTATCTCGCTCTCGTTTACCTTTGTAATAAGCCGCTCCATAAGCTCGCCGCGGTAGCCTATAACACCTGCCGCAGAAGTCGCAACAGCCTCTTCATTCGGCTTTATTATACCTACAACTTTAATAGTCTCGCAGTCGCCCAACTTGCTCAGAATATACGCATCATCTTTCGATTTGTCTACCCACTTGCCGTTTTCCTTGGCAAAGTAGTCGCTGTTCACCATAAGCTTGAATTCCAGCCCGAGTATGTCGTCAAAGCTGTAAGATACCTGCTCTATATCCTGCTTTTCAATAGGCTTGCCTGCCATGGCATCTTTCAGCATCTGCTCTATCTCAGAAAAATCTTTCAGACCCAGCGCGTAAAGAGCCGTGTCAGCAACGCCGTTGTTCTCGTCAACAATGAAAACTACCTCGTTGTAATTTTTAGGCATTCTTCCTGCCAGAACATCATATTGGCTCGCCAGAAGCTCGTCATTGTCAAGCATCTGCGTCCATACACCCATTTGCGACATCGTCGAAGAATACACCGAACTCGCATTGCCCTCCATGTTGAAAGAAAGCCCCATAGCCGCGTACATATCTTCAAAAAGCGTAGTCGGGTTCACCTTTACAAGTCCGTTTGATGTGTCCGCATTGTATATGTTCATCGGCGTCGTGTATCTGTACTGTATGTCGGTAACAAGCTCGTCAAATCCGTTTGTTTCCGTCTCTAAGTACGTCTTGAAATCTTTAAGATTATTAGTGATAACCTGGCTCATCATCGTGTTCATCATCGTGAACATCATGTCATTCGAGTATATCCTGTCGTCCTCGCGCTCCTGCTGAACGGGCGCTTCACCTGCCGCCGTCTGGAACATATCCGTGTAATCAATGGTCTGCGCATCTATCTGCAACGGGTAGCTTGAAAGCGTGTCCTCCTGCACCCTGTCAATGTAAGACTGTACACCGTGCGACAGCGAAAGTATTAAAGCTATGCCTATAATGCCTATGCTTCCCGCAAATGATGTCAGAAACGTCCTGCCCTTTTTCGTCATAAGGTTGTTAAGACTAAGCGACATCGCCGTAAAGAACGACATCGAAGTCTTCTTCGGCTTGGGAGCATTCTTAGCCGCTTCTTCCTCTTTGAGAGCCTGCTGCTCGTCTATCGTGAACGGCTGCGAATCGCTCGTTATCTTGCCGTCAAGCAGCCT
>CANRDG010000049.1 GCA_947629275.1 uncultured Clostridia bacterium
TTATTCTGTATCGGCAAACAGGTCTTCGTCGTCGTGCAGCCGAACATATGCACAGCTGCTCAACGGAAACTCAATGTTGCTGCCGTTATCTGTCCGTTTCATATATATGATATTCTTTTCAAAGCCGACAAGCGTACCGATAAGTTCTTTCTCGCCGCTTTTTTCGTCGGGGCGAATGAGCCTTACCTTTATTTCGTCGCCTATACAGCATTGAAAATGTTCGGGCCTGCGAAGCTCTCTTGCAAGCCCGGGGCTGCCTACCTCCAGCACATAGGACTGCGGTATAGGGTCGCTCTCGTCCAAAAGATCGCTTAAAGGTCTCGAGACAGCCTCGCAGTCGTCTATGTCCACACCGTCGTCTTTATCTATAAAGACTCTGAGATACCATGACGCGCCCTCTTTTTCAAAGCGGACGTCCCACAAAAAAACGCCCTGCGCGTCACACAGCGGTTGAGCCATTTCCCTTACTCGCTCCGCCACGTTTCCTCCTGAAATTTTACCGCTCAATAAAACGACCTCCTTATTGTCGCGACTTTTAAATATCACAATATTACAAAAGCAAAAGACCGAAAGTCGAGCTTCCAGTCTTTCATTGAAAGATATTGTCAATAGTATAACACACTTTTTGTAAAAAATCAAGGGGTTTTTGAAAATTTCTTTAAAAACTCCATTAAATATTCCAACCAACTCAAATCATAAACACCAGACAGCGCGATCGGAAGAATATTCTTCCGGTGGAGTGTGGATATTTATTATTTTAGATAGTTGTGGTGTTTTGCGGTGTGGTAAACGCACTCACTGAAAAATTACAGTTTAATATACGCGCCAAGTGATGATAGTAAAGGAAAAAAGCCCGTCACACCGCAAGATGTGCGCCGCCGCCCATTTTTAGCGGCGAGAGATTTTTTCGGTACTTGACCGCCACAAGGCGGTCAATGTGTACGCACGTGATTGTTCACCTGAAAGTTATGTTCGTTTTGGGTAAGGTATGTAATGCCCTCTATCAGACCGAGTATTGCGGGCACGAAAGCCAGCACTGCGGTACAGGTGAGCACAATATAAATTATTCCTATTGTGGTCTTGCCGAGATAAAATTTATGTACGCCCAAAGAGCCGAGCAGTATTGCAAGTATGCCTGCAACTGTCTTGTTCTTTAAAGGCCACGAGGGGTCAACGCCTGCATCTAACGGCTGCTGATAGGGCATCTGCACCTGCGGCTGAAATATACTTCCCTGCGGCGCATAGTTTTGCGGCGGTGCATATGTAGGCTGCGGCGGCGGTGCGACTTCGACGGGGGTGCCGCAGTAGGGGCACACGGTCGCGTTCATTTCAAGCGGCGCGCCGCACTGTGAACAGGTATTTCCTGCCATTCATATCGTTCCTTTCAGTATCATTATTTCAGTTGTTTTTGTTCTTTGCGCCGTTTAACGCTATCGGCAAAATGATAGCGCAGTACACAAAAAGTATTATAAGGCTTATAAGCGTATACATAATGGGGCTTGCGCTTTTATACGCAACGAACATATACACGAGCTGCACGACTGTATAAACTGCCGTCATGCCTGCGACGGGGGCATAGCCGCCCACGCCGAGCTTTTTGGAAAGTACGCCGCCTGCGCCGTATACTATTGCGAGCGCGAGCATATTTATTGCTGCGAAGATTATTGCCGGCACGCCTGCGTCATAGTCGGTGACTTTCATAACGCCAAGCATGGCGACGAGTATTATGGCGATAAGGAAAAACGCCAAAAACAGTGATATTACCATAGCGGTAGAAAAGCCGCTGTTATTGCTATTTCTTTTCATATTATTCACCGACCTTTGCACCACATTCGTTGCAGAACTTAACGCCCTGTGGCAGCTGCGCGCCGCACTTTTTGCAGACGTTTTGTTCCATTTTTGCGCCGCACTCGTTACAGAATTTTGAGCCAACGGGGTTTGCTTTGCCGCACTGCGGACAGGCTATAGTTTCTTCGGTAGCTTTTGTCATAAGCGCGCCGCACTCGTTACAGAACTTAGAGCCCGAGGGGTTTGCGGCGTGGCATTTGGGGCAGAAAGCGGAATCTTTTTCGGGAACGGTAGTTTGCGCAAGGTTTTGCATACTGCCTGCTATGGCGGCGCCTGCGCCCAGTCCTACGCCCCCTGCGACTATCGCGCCTGCAAGTCCGCCGCCCTCGTTATTAGCGGCGCTTTCATAGACATCGAACGAACGCTTTACTGCATAGCGCGAATCGCCCATAATTTCAAACTCTGCCTTATCTTCGAGAATCTCGTTTATCTTATCGAAATCCTGATCGGGGAAGTTTATGGACTTTATAAAGAAGTTTATTACCTTGAAGCCGAAGTTTTCAAACTCCGGTGCGAGTATCTCTTCGAGCTGTTTTGATATATCATCGAGCTGTGCGGATATTTCGAGTGCGGAAATTTTATCGTTGATGATTATATCGGCTATCTCGCTCTTTACCTTGCTGACAAGTATGCCTTTATAGTAGTCCATTACCTTGTCGTACTTTACGACGTCGGCAGGGTTCATAGTACCTATAATGGTGGAGATAAAGTTTTTGACGTTCATTATCTTCAGACCCATCTGACCGAAGGCTCTTATCCTCAGTCTTGTATGGTACTTGGGGTCGATGAGCTGTATCGGGTCTGATGTACCCCACAGCAGGTCGAGCTTTGTTACGGTGTTGACATAATATATCTCAGCCGTAAAGGGTGTTTTGCCGCCGAACGGTATATTTACTATTGAATTGAGTATAGGCAGGTTGCCCGTGGTAAGGGTATATGTACCGGGGGCGAAGCTGTCGCATATCCTGCCGCCCTTTACAAACACTGCCGCCTGACCTTCGCCGACGATAAGCTGCGTACCCGTTACGAGTTTATCGGTAGGGTGCTTATAGATTATCCAATCGCGCGAGGCAAGCCCGTCAAATTTTACTCTGTCTATAACTGCCATAAAAACGCCTCCTTTATGCCACGCAAAGCTACGGCTATACACATATATTATAACATACGCGGCGGCATTTTGCAACATTTTTTCTTACAAAAAGTAAAATAATTTTTGCAGATGTTGCAAGATGTAATCCCGAGTGATATAATAATCAATGAATAGACCTATTATATGAATATACCCATATAGTGCAGGATAAACTATAAATGATATTTTTTATATTTTGGCGAAAGGAGATACGTTTCGGTGTACCGAGGCGTATGACAGCATGAGAGAGCGTAGACTTTGTTTTCATTTAGAACCGCCTGACGGGTGGCTCAACGACCCCAACGGGCTGTGCTTTTTTGCAGGGAGATACCATGTATTTTTTCAGTATTCGCCGAAAAGCCCCGAGGGTGAAACGCCGCGATGTTGGGGGCATTATTCCAGTGAGGACATGATAAACTGGCGGTACGACGGCATAGCTTTGCGCCCTGCCTGCCGCTACGACCGCGACGGTGCATACTCGGGCAGCGCGATAGAAAAAGACGGCAAGCTGTATTTATACTACACGGGAAACGTTATGCACAAGGGCGATTATGACTACATCACACAGGGCAGGGAGCAGAACGTTCTTTGCGTTCAAAGCGCGGATGGGCAGACCTTTGACGGCAAGCGGCTGCTTATGACGAACGCGGATTTTTCCGATGATATGACCTGCCATGTGCGAGATCCGAAGGTATGGAAACAAGGCGGCGTATACAAAATGATACTGGGCGCGCGAACCGCTGAAAACACGGGCTGCGCTCTGATATACGAAAGCGTTGACGGCACAAAGTGGAGATATTCTTCACGGCTTGCAACGCAGGAGTATTTCGGCTATATGTGGGAATGTCCCGATCTGTTTGAGCTTGGCGGAAAAGAGGTACTGAGCGTTTGTCCGCAGGGACTTATACACTGCGACAGCCGCTTTTGCAACGTTTATCAGTCGGGGTACTTTTTTACCGATGATATGACGCCCTTTGGCTTTACGGAATGGGACACGGGGTTTGATTTTTACGCACCGCAGACGTTTTTGTCTCCCGACGGGCGGCGGATAATGATAGGCTGGCTGGGAATGACCGACTGCGAATACACGTCATATGCGGAGGGTTTTGAGAGGCAGCACTGTCTTTCTGTGCCGTGCGAACTTACGGTGAAAAACGGAAAAATTTGCCGATTTCCTATAAAAGAACTTGAAAAACTGCGAAAAGAGTGTTATCATATAAATAGTACAGGTGTTTATAATGTGCGGCTGCCGTTTGAGATAAGCGCATACACGCAGGAAAAGTTTTGCATAACGCTTGGCAGCGCGCTCAGGCTTAGTTACAGCGGCGGGGTATTTTTGCTGGAGCACTTTGACGTTAGGGCGAGCGGCGGAAGAAAGAGCCGCAAAACTTTGCTGAAAAAATGCCAAAGTATCAGGGTATTGTTTGATACGACCGCGGTGGAGATATATCTTAACGGCGGTGAAGCGGTGATATCGACGAGATTTTTCTCGGAAGAGGACGAGTTTGCGCTGTCGCTTTCGGGCGTGAGCGGAAAATTGTTTGAGCTTTAAGACGCAAGAAATGTGACTTTACAGAAAAGACATATAAAAAATAAAGAAACGGCAGACGGCATTTATGGAAGAATTTTTATACACGGTATGCGGCATGGAAGGCATACACGCTCGTCCTGCGGGGCAGCTTGCAAAAAAGGCGGCACAGTACAAAAGCTGCGTTACTATTGAGAAAGACGGCAGGGAAGCCACGACGTCGCGGCTAATGGCTCTTATGGGGCTTGACATAAGGTGCGGCGACAGCATAAAAATAAAGGTAGAGGGCAGCGACGAACACACTGCCGCGGACGGAATAAAGAGGTTTATGACGGAACACAGCATATGACAAAAGGGGTGTTACACTGAATGATAGTATTGAACGGAACAGGGGTATCTTCGGGGATAGCATACGGGAAGATACGGTTTTTCAGGCACTCGAAATGCGCTGTGGAAAAGATAAGCGTTTCGGACACCGACAGGGAAATAAAGCGGTGGAGAGAGGCTGCGAACGATGCTTCGTCACAGCTGCTTGAAATGGCGCAGAGGCAGGAGGGCGGCGACGCTGCCGACCTTTTTGAAACGCACAGGCTCATGCTTCGCGACCCCGACTTTGTTGAGGCTATTGAGAAAGAGATAGTTGAAAGCTCTGTGAACGCTGAGGCTGCCATCGAGGTGGTAGGCAAACGATTTTCTCAGATGTTTTCTTCAATGGAGAACGACTATATGCGCGAGAGGAGCGCGGACGTTGACGACGTCAGCAACAGGCTGATAAATATTCTTTCGGGCAGCTCGGAGCAGGAAAGCGGTGTGCCGACCTCGCCTGTGATAATTGCGGCTGATGACTTAAGCCCGAGCGAAACTGTACTGCTTGACAGGTCTACGATACTTGGGTTTATTCTTATAAACGGCAGCAAGAACAGTCACACTGCGATACTTGCGAGAAATTTAGGCATACCTGCGATAATAGGCATTGGCGAAAAGCTGGCGAGGGAACTTGACGGGCGGTACGCGGTAATGGACGGCAGCGAGGGAATGGCTGTTATAGATCCTGACGAGCGCATGATGAGGGAGCTTGAGAAAAAGCGGCAGAATGAAAACGCTCAAAAGCGCCGAATGGAGGCGCTGCGCGGCAAGCCAGACGTTACCGAGGACGGGAAGAACATCAAGGTATATGCAAACATAGCTTCGCCTGCGGACGTAAAGTACGTGCTGGAAAACGATGCGGCGGGGATAGGGCTTTTCAGGAGCGAATTTTTGTTTTTGGAAAGCGGTTCACTGCCGACAGAGGAACAGCAGTTTGAGGCGTATTCTTCTGTTTTGAAAAAAATGGAGGGCAGGGAAGTCATAATACGCACGCTTGACATTGGCGCGGACAAAAACGCCGAGTATCTCGGTCTTGAAAGGGAGCTTAACCCCGAACTTGGCATGAGGGGTATAAGGCTGTGCCTGACAAGACCCGATATTTTCAAAACGCAGCTGAGGGCGCTGTACAAGGCTTCGGTCTACGGAAAACTGCTTATAATGTTCCCGATGGTGGCAGGGCTGTGGGAACTTATAGATGCAAAGCGCATATGCCGCGAGGTGCGTGAGGAGCTGCACGAAAAGGGTGTGGCATTTGACGAAAACGTACCGATAGGCATAATGGTGGAAACGCCTGCCGCGGCTTTGATAGCTGACGACCTTGCGAAAGAGGCTGACTTTTTCTCGGTGGGAACCAATGACCTTACTCAGTACACGCTGGCGGCTGACAGGCAGGGAAGCGCTCTGGAGCGGTTTTACGATATTGCACACCCTGCGGTTATGAAACTTATTGAAGAAACGATAAGAGCGGCGCACGCAAACGACATATGGGCAGGCATTTGCGGCGAATCGGCGGCTGATACATCGCTGACGGAGCAGTTTTTGAAGATGGGCGCGGACGAATTTTCGGTCTCGCCGAAGACGGTGCTGCCGCTGAGGGGTGCAGTACGCAGCGGAAAGGCATACTAAAAAGATATAGAAAAACAGGTCTGTTCGGTTAATGAACAAACCTGTTTTATTTTTGTTTGAAATACTATTTCTTTATGAGATACTTATTCCTCGCCGAGTTTTAAGGCTTTACTGATGTTTATCTTTGATATCAGCTTGCCGAGAACCGCTATGCCTATAAGCAGCATGAGGGCTATTATAGCGTATATCTTGTAATAGTCGCTGCGCTGTGAGATGACTTCGAGCTGCGGCACCATTTCCTCTGCGCCGTAGATGCTCTCAAACAGTGGTATATACAGTTTGCCTGCATAGTAGCCGACGACAAACGCCATTACTATCGCGACTGCGGAGACTAAAAGCTGTTCATAGATTATCATGGCTATTATCTCTCTGAATTTCATACCCATAGCACGCAGTATGCCGAACTGGAGCGTTCTGCCCTTTATCGAAAGTATCCAGTATATCAGGAAACCGATGATACACATTACCATTATTGTGATAAAGCCCAGAGTAAGCGCGCCGTTGAGACCTTGGAGCATGGGATCGTTCTTTTCGTTTATTCTCTCCTGTCTGGCGGAGGTGACCGTCGAGAGGTCTATATCGCTGTCTTCTATTGACTGATAAAAATCTGCGGTGGAAACGCTGTCGTCTAGGTCGAGCCATACTTCATAGGGGAAAGGCTCTATATTTGCTCCTACATAGTTATAATTGAACACTGCGAAATCCTCGTTTTTATACGGGTTGAGAGACGGCCAGTATTCGGCAAAGGCTATAACGACAGCTTCAAACTCGGTGTTTTCGCCTATTGCAACGGTAACGGTATCGCCGAGCTTTACGGTATACTTATCTCTGAAAGATGATGAAAGTATTACGCCCGAGCTGCAATTGTTGAGACCGTTGAGATAGTTGTTTATATGCACGGGCAGCAGTCTGTCAACAGGCTGAACTACCTTTGCAAATTCGCCGGGGACTACAGCCATTATATTGCAGCTTCCGACTGCGTTTGCAGTGAGCGTGGCGTTAGGGTCGTTTCTGCCGTGTGCGGCAGGATTTCTGATAGTTTTTTCTATGCAGCTGCCTGAGATGACTACCTCATTTGCTGTCAGAACGCGCGCGATGTTTTCTACACCTTTAAGCTCCGAGAAACGCTCGATAACGGGTTCGGTATATGCGGTGGTTTTGACTTCTTCGCCCTCGTCGTCGTAGGTGGTGACTATCTGAGTTTCCCAGTTCTCGCTTATGACGGCATCGCAGCCTACAGAATATGTTACTCGTTCTTCTGCGTTGCGGTTGATAGCTCTTGCGGTATTTGCAAAGAACACGCCCAGCGACACTGTGAGAATTAAAAACACCATGAGAAAACGCTCTCTGCCTGTGGAAGACCTGCCGATGTTATTGAGCGAAACATAAGCGGCAGGCGACCATCTCTTTTTGCCGATAAGGTATATCAGCCTTATTATAAGCGGGTGGAGCCTTACTATAAACAGAGCGCAGCCGAGTATGAAGGCTGTTGAAGCGACGAAAAGCATGGGGTTGACGGTCTGAGCGGCTTCTACCATACCGCTGTCGATGAGTTTTTCCTGACTGTAATTATAGTAGTACAGCCAGCCGACAGAGCCGCCTATGAGTATTACATCTAAGAAAAGCTTTTCCCACAGCGGACGTTTTTTCTTGCGCGCCTTGCGCTGTTTGTGCTCGACTATTGAAACTCTTGCGGCAGGGATTATGGGCGCCATAGTGGTTATAAAGAAAACGACGGCTGCGAGCAGCGAATACAAGAATGCGTCCAAGGTGAGTTTTATAGGCAGGGCTGTTCTGTTTACAAATTCCAAAAAGCCGTTTGAAGCGCCCAGTACCGTACAGAAGCCCAGCGCGAGGAAAGGTCCTATTATTGCGGTGAACACGCCCAAGACAATGGATTCCAGAGCGTATATCCTGAATATTTGGAACGATGATGCGCCGCGGCTTTTAAACACGGCTATTTCGTTCTTTTCCTGCTCGACATTCAGCTGAGATACCATGAACAGATAGAAAATTATCATCAGCATAACGGGTATCTGTATAAGCCACAAAATAAGCTTGAGCTGGCGTGCGCGGCCTACATACTCCTGCAATATTTCCATTACGGGGCAGGAGAATTTTACATTTTTATAGGGGTATGATTTTTTTTGCTGCAACAGCATTTCGTTCATATCTTCAAGATCTGTCATGTCCATGTTCTGATAGTCTATCGAATATCTCATCGAAAAGCTTGAAATAGTACAATTTTGGTCGGCTACAGGTCCTTTTACAAAGGTATCGTGGTCCATAAAAACACAGTTGAGATATGTACTGTCGAGCCCCTCAGACCAGTATGGGTCGCTAGGATCGCCGACGGTGAACATACCGACTATCTCTATCTTCATGGGGTTAGTACCCTCGACATCGAAAGAGCTTATTACGTCGTAGACGGTATTTATGGTAAGCCCAGAAAGCTTGAGAGCCTGCTCGGTGGCTATAACTTCATAAACGCCGTCGTCACGCTTGCCGGGGGTATACATACGACCGTCAACTATACTTACATGATCTTCGATATTCGTCATCGAGCCGACCTTTACCGAAGAGCGCGAGTTTCCGTCGGAAGTGGTTATAGATGTAACGTAGTCGTAGTCGTCTATAAGCACCAGCTTTTCATTGAGGGTGGGAAGATCGAGAGCCTCGTAATTATCCCGTGTGAGCTTTATGTATTCGTTTATCTTCTCGGTGGCTTCCTCAACGGAATATTTCAGAGGAACGGTAGCCTCGGTGGCATATATGCCGGGGTAGACGTTTTGCGTAAGCTGGAGTTCTTCCATATCCTTGACGAGCATACGCTTCAGCGAGGCATTCATATAAATAGGTATGGTACTGAGCATTGCCGATGCCATAATGAAGCCTATCAGCAGGCAGAGGACCATCCATTTTGTATTCCGCATTTTGCGGAGCAGCAATGTAAGCATATCTGTCCTTTCTCAGACGCGCTATCTTACGATAACGGTATCGCCCTCTTCAACTCCCGAAACTATTTCGGAAAGAGAGCCTGTCTGCAAGCCGACTTCTACCTCTTGTGCGACTTTTTTGCCGTCTTTTAAAAGGTATACTATACTTTTGTCGTCTATGTTTTTTATAAGATTATTTGAAATGGCAACAACATCTTTGCGCTCGTCTATCACAAGAACTGTATCGGCAAGACCGCCCACGCAGTCTTCGGGGGGAGTACCCGTAAATTTAACATATACGTGTTCACGGTCAAACTGCATTTCGTCGGGGGCGTCTTCTTCGGCATCGGGGTCGTAAACCTCATACACGACGTCTTCTTCCTCAAAATCGCCTGCGACCACTTCGTCGGGAGTCATGAAAACTTCGGCGTCGTAAAGCTCGCCGTCTATGCGTATGCTCATTTTAGTGCCCATTTTATAAAGTTTATATTTTTCCGTTTCGGGCTGAATGGCAACATAGAGGCTGCTTGTATCTATAACGGTGGCGACGGTATCGCCCTGATTTACATAGTTTCCTGCCGAAACTCCCATGCCGAGCGCTGAAACAGTGCCGTCAATAGCGGAATAAAGTTTTGCGCTGTCACGCTGTTTATAGAGTTCGTCAAGCTGCATCTGAATAAGGTCAACTTCCACCTGCGCTCTGTCCACCTCAGCCTGAGATGCGCCGCCTTCCTGCAATATCTGCTTGTCAAGCTGCGCGGAACGGAGTCGAAGTTCTGTTTCTTTTATAGAATAGCTCAGGTCGCTGGTATCCAGCTCGCAGATGATATCGCCTTTTTTTACGGTATCGCCTGCGTGGACATATATTTTGGTGATAGTGCCGCTCTGGTCTTTGAAACTCAGGTTATACTGCGTTTGGGAAGCGACTATGCCGGTATTTATATCCTGATCTACAAGGTCGCGCTTTTTTGCCGTTATTGTGGAATAGCTGACGTCTGTCTGCTCTACCGAGGGCGCAGCAAGTATAGTTTCTTCGTCCGGCAGAAAGACACAGCCGCCCAAAGAGCAGCAGACGGCTGCCGATATTGTCAGTGCGGCTATTTTTGCCGACAACTTTTTCATATGAGTTCCTCCTTTATATCTCTATATAATAAAAGATGTTATACATACCTATACATAATAATTTTATCAAATTTATTTGAAAAAGTCTATAGGTCAGGGGGATTTTTCATATGTGAAATGAGACGAAATTGCAGCCGCGTTTATGTGCAATTTGGCAAAGGCGCGGTTACCAAAGAGAGATTATCTCCTCGGCGGTGAGACCTTTATGCAGCGTAAGGTTTAAAGCAAGCGCGATAAGCGATGAGGTGCGCTCTATCAGTGTATCAATACTTCGCGGAGTTACAAACATACCTTTATATAAAGGGCTGTCAGAGAGAGCCTGCGCGTCCATAACAGTGGGAACGCCTATGGCAACGGTAGGCACGCCCATAGTTTCGGCTGAAAACTCGGCGCGCGCATTTTCGACGCCGCTGCCGGGGGATATGCCGGTATCGCAAAGCTGAATGGTGCTGCCGAGGCTTTCATACTCGCAGCAGGCAAGGGCGTCTACGGCTATCAGAATATCGGGGTTGACTATTGAAACGACTGCTTTTGCGGTCTCGGCTGCTTCAAGACCCGTCTGCCCCATAACGCCTGCGGCAAGCACGGAAACTTCCGCCATGCCGCCTGTGTCGATATCTTTCGCGAGGCGCTTTAAGTGGCGCGTGGCTATTATTTTGTCCGCGACGGCAGGGCCGAGGCGGTCGGGGGTGATATTGCGGTTGCCAAGACCCACGACAAGCGCGGAAGAAATATTGCCGCAAAGTGAAGATATTTCACGCGAGATGACTGCGGCGCGCTCGTTGAATTTTTCAGGCGACGACTGCAAGGAAAATTCCTGCGAAGAAATGGTGACATAGCAGCCCCTGGGTTTGCCGAGGGCTTCGGCGGCGTCTTTGGTCTCAACGCATATGCGGCTGATGTTAAGACCGCTTTCTTCGCGCTCGTCTTGTGAGATACCCGAAAGGTGGGGCGCTCGGGCGGCGCTTTCACGGGCAAGATCGGTGCGAACAGGCATGATTTTAAGCTCCTTTGGTGATTTTTAGTTGAAATTACACAATTACAGGCGATTATTTTATTTGAGATTTTTGCAAAAAACACTTGCAAAATTTCTGAAGATGTGGTATGATAAGACTTGATGCTTGTTTTTGTGTTATTGCATTTCCCTCTCAGTATGCAGATAGCATTGAGAATGAGTGGAAAATTTATATTTAACGGGAGGTGTAAGGCGTGCCGAATATTAAATCCGCAAAGAAAAGAACTGTTGTCATTGAGAAGAAAACTCTCAGGAACAAGATGATAAAGTCCGACCTCAGAACTGCTGTTAAGAAGGCTGACACTGCTATTGCAGAGAACACCGACAACAAAAACGAGGCTGTTAAGGCTGCTATCAAGAAGATAGACATGGCTTGCTCCAAGGGCATACTTCATAAGAATACAGCCGCAAACAAAAAGTCCAAGCTGATGAAAAGGCTTGCACAGAGCAACGGCTGAATAAAATACAAAAATACAAACGCTGACGAATGACCCGCGTCGGCGTAATTTTTTTCTGCCGCTTTATAATAAGGTAAGGCTTGTACCCAAGATATTGTAGGCAAAAGAAGCGACAAGCACAATTGTGTGCAAAATGCACAAAAAGGTGCGGAATTTTAGGCGAAAATTCTACCTGAAAGGCGTTAAAAAATGCTTGAAATATCGGGCAGGAAATGTTAAAATATTATTTGCGTGACTGCTATGCGCGTTTTGTGCCTATTTAAGGCTAATGCGTGAAGCTGCATACTATATATATTATGTATGGTGTGCGGCAAAGATATGCGATGAAGCGGGAGGTGGCCGACCAAAGAGTCGGGGAA
>CANRDG010000050.1 GCA_947629275.1 uncultured Clostridia bacterium
AAATCCTACTTTTCTGGTGCTGTAGCCGTAGTCGGTGCTGTAGTCTATAAGTATGGTGTCGCTCGTAATGTCGCCCCTGCCGAAAATGCTGCCGACTTGCTCGTCCTTGTTGTACGGAATAGTCACATCACAATATTTAATCATTCTTTGCGCTTGGTATTCTTCATCATCATAAACGCAAAAGTCCGAGTCCTTCAGACCGAGAAATTCGTAAATACCTTCGCCGTCTTTCTCCAGCTTTTCCTTATAATATACGCCGCTGCGCGTTTCAAGCACCAGCGCCGCCGTCATATGCTTATAGCCTGCTTCACGCGTGTATGCGGTAAGCGTAACGCCGGGCGATCCAAGCGGCACAACAGCCTGCACATCATACTGCTGCGCTATTCTTGTGATCGTATTATTCTCGCATTTTTCAAGCTCGTATTCTATGTACTCATCATAATCGCTGTACATAAGAAAGCCTATCTTTTTCTTGTCGTAGTCAATAAGTATGCTGTTATTGGTTATTTCATCTATACCTAAAATGCCGTCTACTCTCTGATAGCTTTCGTTGTATAATATGACTTCATCGCATTTTTTCAGCATACTTTTTGCGCGATGTTTTTCTGCCATAGTTTTAATTTCGGGCGCGAGGTAGTAAAGAGCCATAGCCGCCACTGCCACAGCGCATATTACCCCAACCGCTATGCCGAATTTTTTCTTGTTTATCCTTTTGAAAAAGCTGATTTGCCGCGCAAGGCAGGCAAGATGGATTATCAGGCACACTGCCAGAAGCGGCGAAAGATAAATGCTCACCATCAGAACGCCTATAAAAAATCCGTCAAAGCCGTATGATCTGCTCCATAAAAAGTCCACGCCGTGTACAGCGCAGAACAAGCCGTAGATCAGCACCGCAGCATAGGGTATGAACGTCAGCAGGAGAGGGGAGAAGCGCTTTTTGCCGTCCTCTTTTTCAAGCAAATGCATAACGCCCGTTTCGCGCTGTATTATGCACTCAAAACGCTTGTTGCCTGCCTTTTCGCCGTGGTCGTGGCGCTCGTTTGCCTCTATCGCGTCTTTCAGAGCGACAAATTCAAGTACAAACTGCTCCTCAGCCTCGTTCTGCTCAAGCCTCTGCGGCTGAATTTCTTCCTCCACGTCGCAAAAGTAGTAATAGTTGTCCTGAATGAACATATCGCTGTCAATACCCTTTTGTACGCGGTGTACTAAGCCGTATTCGCGCACAGAGGAGGGGATAACAACAAGACCGCTTTCCTCCAGCACCTCGCGGCAAAGGGTAGCGGTGTGGTCTTCGCCCTTTTCTGCGCCGCCGCCCGGAAACTTGTAGTAATCGTATTTAAGGCTGTGAATAAGCGCGTATTTGCGCCCCTTTTTGATAATTCCGCGTACCGACGGCCGCACGAACGCAGTGCCGTTTTCGTTGTAGTCTTTTTTGTCAATAACGAACAGTGTGCGCATGACAAGACCTCCTAGCAAAAAAGCCCCGAAAGATAGGTTTCGGAGCTTAAAATTCAAGTAACTGTTTTTATAGAAAAATTCCCCCGGCTTGTGCTAAGGGAATTGGAGCGGATTACGAGGCTCGAACTCGCTACCTCCACCTTGGCAAGGTGGCGCTCTACCAGATGAGCTAAATCCGCATATGGTGCTTCCGGACGGAATCGAACCATCGACACGGGGATTTTCAGTCCCCTGCTCTACCTACTGAGCTACAGAAGCGGAAGTAATGAATAGTGAATGGTGAATAGTTTATAGTTGTTGTAAGGGGAACGAGCGGTTCTTTGCAAACTTTGATAGTGTATAAACTATTCAGACTTCGAGAAATTGCTGACCGCTTTTTGCGGCAAAGTGATATTTCGGCACTTGCCGCTAAACAAAACTCTAAGTCTATTCAAACTTTAAAAGTTGCAATATTTCAGGCGAAAAACGCTTTAGCAAAGTTTTGGCTCAAATAAAGCCATAAACGTTTCGCTGTGGGAAGTTTTGCGGTTTCGTAGAAATTGCGGACATTGTCCGCAAAGCAAAACTTCAGGCGATAAAATCCCGTGGGATTTTATCGATGGCGACCCGGATGAGACTCGAACTCACGACCTCCGCCGTGACAGGGCGGCGTTCTAACCAACTGAACTACCGGGCCGTGCGAGAGTAAAAACACTCTCACGTGGTGGGAACAATAGGGCTCGAACCTATGACCCTCTGCTTGTAAGGCAGATGCTCTCCCAGCTGAGCTATGCTCCCACGTTTGCACAGGCAACGTTATAATTATATACTTTTTTGACCTCTTTGTCAAGGGGTTTGCCCGATTTTTTTATTTTTGTGATTTTTCACAAATTCTCTCGCCGCACAAGCAGTCAGGGCAACGCTTTTGCACAAAATCTTCCGTAATATTTGCACCACGCAGCCTTGTGTGCTATACTTAAAACAGAAGATCAAAAGGGGAGAGGGATATGGAAATAAAGCCCGTTGCGCGCATATTTACCGATTTTGACGATAAGTTCGGCATACCGCGCCAAAGCGGCAGAGTAGCACAGCTTTTTGGCAGAATAGTTTTTGAGAAAGAGTACCGCAGCGAGCAGGCACTGCGCGGAATAGAGGGCTTTTCGCACCTGTGGCTTATCTTTGACTTCTCACTTGCGCACCGTAAGCAGCAGCCGCTCACCGTGCGACCGCCCCGACTTGGCGGCAACAAGCGCGTGGGCGTGTTCGCAACAAGGTCGCCTTTCCGACCGAACAATTTAGGGCTTTCCTGCGTGAAGCTTGAAAGGGTAGAGGGCTGCGAACTTATTGTTTCCGGCGTTGATATTTTAAGCGGTACGCCCATTTATGATATAAAACCATACCTGCCTGCCGCCGACTGCATACCGCAGGCTACCGGCGGTTTTGCAGATGAATATACCGATCACCGCCTTAATGTAGACTTTCCGCCAAATCTGCTTGAAATGCTCCCCGAGGATAAAAGAGAGGCTGCAATTGCCTGCATCGCCGACGACCCGCGCCCCTCTTACCAAGACGATCAGCAGCGTGTTTACGGTATGCGTTTTGCAGGGTGCGATATACGTTTCAAAGTCGCAGACGGCACGGCACAGATCATTGAAGTTGTAAAATTGTAAAAAACGTTGGGTACTATATAAGCGCCCAACGTTTTTGATTTTACTTTATCGGCTCAAAGTCGGCAGCGCCGTGTTTGCACAGCGGACAAATGAAATCGTCGGGGAGCGTGTCGCCCTCATAGATGTATCCGCATATCTTGCATACAAAGCCCTTTATGCCCTCGGTCTGCGGCTTTGGCTTAACGTTTGCATGATAGTACGAATATGTCATAGTCTCCTTGTCGTTTATCGTGCGTGCCTCGGTAATGCTGCAAATGAACATTCCGTGCGTGCCAAGGTCAACATACTGCTCAACTTCAAGCGAAATAAACGCATTTATATATCTCGGCATAACCACAAGCCCGTTCGCAGAGTGGTCGCACTGATAGTCGGCGAATTTGTCGGTGTTCCTGCCGCTCACAAAGCCGAAATCTTCAAACACCTTGAAAGGCGCATCGGTGCTAAGGCAGTTAACGTTCATTTTGCCAGTCTGCTTTATAACGTGGTGAGAGTAGTTTTCCTTGTTGATAGTAACGGCTATCTTGTCGGGGCTGTTTGCCACCTGCGATACCGTGTTCACAATAAGACCGTTGTCCTTGCTGCCGTCATTGCAGGTAACTACATACAAGCCGTAGCCTATCTTGAACATAGCGGCAGGGTCATTCTTCGGCGCTGAGTCTGAGCGCGCAATATAGTCCTGACAAAGCTCGTTAGCCATAGCCTCTATCTGCTCTTTGTTCTCGCCCTTTACAGACGACATAATACTTACCGTGGTATCGAGCCATTCGATGTTCTTGCAGTTTTCAAACATCTTCTTCATAGTCTTTGCAGCTAGCGGCGCCCACGAGCCGTTCTCTATAAGACCGATAGTCCTGTTTTGATAGTTTCTCTCTGTAAGAGCGTCAATAAACGTCCTCATAAACGGGAAAATATCCGCGTTGTAAGTCGTAGTTGCAAGCACGAGTTTTCCGTATCTGAAAGCGTCTTCAACAGCCTCCGCCATATCTTCGCGCGCAAGGTCGCAGACGACCACCTTCGGGCAGCCTTTTTCTTTCAGTTTGTCAGCGAGCATATTTACAGCCTTTTTGGTGTTGCCGTATACGGAGGTGTACGCTATCATGATGCCCTCGCTCTCAGGCTGATATGAAGACCATGTGTTGTACAGACCAAGATAATAGCCGAGGTTTTCTTTGAGAATAGGTCCGTGCAGAGGGCATATGGTCTGAATATCCAGAGCCGCAGCCTTTTTCAGAAGAGCCTGAACCTGCGCGCCGTACTTGCCAACAATGCCGAAGTAATATCTTCTAGCCTCGCAAGCCCAGTCCTCCTCAACGTCAAGCGCGCCGAACTTTCCGAAACCGTCAGCCGAGAAAAGCACCTTGTCGCAGCTGTCATACGTCACCATAACTTCAGGCCAGTGAACCATCGGCGCAAACACAAAGTTCAGCGTGTGCTTGCCAAGCGGCAAAGTACCGCCGTTTTCAACAACAAGCTTCTTGCTCTCAATGTCAATACCGTCAAAGAAGTTGCTCATCATGTTGAAAGTTTTTGCGTTTGCCACCACCTGCGCCGTGGGGTATGCGTTAAGAAAACTTACTATGTTTGCCGAATGATCGGGCTCCATATGCTGAACTACAAGATAGTCGGGCTTTCTGCCGCCCAAGGCATCGCGCAGATTATCGAGCCATTCGTGCGTGAACTTAATATCCACCGTGTCCATAACTGCAATTTTGTCGTCCATTATAACATATGAATTGTACGCCATGCCGTTGGGCACCTCATACTGCCCTTCAAAAAGGTCAACCTTGTGGTCGTTCACTCCTACATAGAGTATGTCGTCTGTTACCTTAACCATTTCAAACTTCTCCTTTATGATAATTTTTATTGTCTTTCATGGTGCATTTTGTCTTGCCGCAACTGTCGCTGTACGGGCAGCCCGAGCAGCCGTTTTTTTGTCTTTCACCATTTTTATAATAGCGAATATCAGCCATATCAGCAGTATCGCAGCGACTATTACAGTGCCTATGTTATCACGTATTATGCCGAGCATTTTCATCGCCCCTT
Source organism: uncultured Clostridia bacterium (assembly GCA_947629275.1). GTDB lineage: Bacteria > Bacillota > Clostridia > Oscillospirales > Ruminococcaceae > UBA7477. The sequence goes on from CANRDG010000050.1 coordinate 5,151, forward strand.
GATAGTTTTGACAACCGCGGCAAACGTTATTCTTTGCTTTTTATAATGCCGTAAACTTCGTCCTTTTTCGGCGGATAGAGCGGAATAGGAAAGCGCGATATTGCAGCCGCAGCCACCGCGCTTGCAAAGCTTACAAGACCTTGGTCGTCCATGCCCTGCGCCAGCGCGTAAACGCACCCCGCCTTAAAACTGTCACCTGCGCCTAAAGTGCTCTGAACTTTCACATTATACGGTGTAAAGCGCTTTATATCACAGCCTTTTCTGCCGTAAACGAACTCTCCGCCGCCATTTGTTATAATAGTAAGACCGCCGCCGTTTTGCATATAGCTTTCTGTTATCTCTTGACGCGTGCGCCCTTTGCAGGTGTTTTCAAAGTTTTCGCCCGATATTACAGACACCGCAGAATTTTTGTGTATATAGCTGTCATACGCACAGTCAACGGTCACGTAAGGCACGCCGCATTTTACGCACAGCCTTGCCGCTTTTTCCGAATCTTCAAAAAAGTACGGGTCGACCGCTGCAGCATTGCAGCCGCGAATGTGTTCTTCTTTCGGTGTGCTCCACGGTTTTTCACTGCTGCTTTTGGCGTTTTCGTAAAACTTTCCGAATGTGCCGAGCGGCGTTCTTATGTCGCCCGAAATTATGATGTAGTCCTCCAGCGCCTCGCCGTTCTCGTCAAATTTCAGCGGTGATATGTCCACACTGCGCTGTGTATAAAACTCTTTCACAGTCTTTACCGCGTCGCCGCAAATGTGGTTGCCGTCCATTAAAACGTTTGCGCCCAGAGATGACAGCACCGTCGCGCAAGTGCCCGTTTCGCCGCCGGGGAAACAATATTTCTGCTGCATTTCTCTGTAGGTGTCGGGTATTAAAAACTCATCGCCTATAAGAAAGCTGTGCGACAGGCATATCATGCCGTAAAGATATATTTTTGACATCACAGTCCGTTGGGGTTTTGCTGAATGAACTTCCAGCCGTCGCGGCACATATCGTCAACGTTGTACTGCGCCTGCCAGCCGAAAAGCTTCTTAGCCTTTGAAGCGTCAGCATAACACCACGCGATATCGCCCGCGCGCCTGTCGGTTATCTTGTAGGGCAGCTCTTTTCCGCAAGCCTTTTCAAATGCGTGCAGAATGTCAAGAACGCTCGAACCGTTGCCCGTGCCGAGATTAACAGCCTCAACGCCCTTGTTTTCAAGAACATACTTCACCGCGCACAGATGACCTTTCGCGAGGTCTACAACGTGAATGTAGTCGCGCACGCCCGTGCCGTCGGGGGTGTCGTAGTCGTCGCCGAAAACATTAAGATGCTCTCTCCTGCCTACAGCCACCTGCTGAATGTACGGGAACAGGTTGTTGGGTATGCCGTTGGGGTCTTCGCCGATAAGACCGCTCGAATGTGCGCCTATCGGGTTGAAGTATCTGAGCAGAGAAATGCTCCACTCGTTATCCGAAACATATACGTCTTTGAGTATCTGCTCTATCATAACTTTGGTGTAGCCGTAAGGATTTGTGGCGGTGTTTGTCGGCATAGTCTCAACATACGGAACGGTGTTGTCAACGCCGTAAACCGTAGCGGAGGAAGAGAAAACTATCTTCTTTACACCGTGCGCCCTCATCTCTTCTATAAGCATAAGCGTGCCGGTAATGTTGTTGTGGTAGTATTCCACGGGCTTTGCCACCGATTCGCCGACAGCTTTCAGCCCTGCAAAGTGTATAACGGCGCAGATGTCGCCATGTTCGTCAAATACCTTGCCGAGAGCCTCCCTGTCAAGTATATCGACCTGATAGAAATCAAAGTCCTTGCCGGTTATCTGTTTTATTCTTTTAAGCGCCTCCGGCTTTGAATTTGAGAAGTTGTCAACAATAACTATCTCATATCCTGCCTCCAGAAGCTCAACGCAGGTGTGGCTGCCGATGTAGCCTGCACCGCCCGTTACCAATATCTTACTCATAAAAAGTTCTCCTTTCAGTCTTAACAGGTAATATATACCTAAAAACAGTATACCAAAGCAAAAGCGTTTTGTCAAGCGATTTCACACGCAAAAAGAGAGCGCACTTACATACGCTCTCTTTGGTGTATTGCTTTTTGAATTAACCCTCCATGGCGTCAATAGCCGCATTTACCTTTGCAAGCTCGTCGTCGGTGGTCTTTGAGTATGTAGAACGTACTTCCGACCATGTGTACTGTTTGCCGGTGTCGTCGGTCTTTATAACGTTCTCATAAAGCTGTCTTACAGTGCAGCCCGAGCCGTCTGTTACCGAGTTGTCGTCGGAGAATGACGAAGAAATGCCGTAGCCGTAGTCAAATACCTGCTCATATTCGGAAGAAGAAGTTACCATAAGTACATCGTACATCTCGTCTGTCCAGCCGGGGTTGTCTATCATGAACTTTGCCTTGCTGTCTTCCTGATACTGCTCGTCTGTAGCGGCAATGTGGGCACATTCAAGCCATGTCTTAACTGCCTTGTCCTTTGTAGAACCTGCTACCCACATGTAAGCCGTCATGTCGGAAGTGGTTATCTTCGCGCCCGTGTTGGGGTCGGCAGGGATAGGAACAACTGACCAGTGCTGATCATCATGCGGGCCATAGTTTCCTGTCAGAGCCCAAGGACCCATTGAGAAGAACATAACGTTGCCCATTGAAGCCAGAGCGGTGCTTGCGTCGTTTACCCACTGTTCGTTGTATACAAGACCGTCTTTCTTCAGGTTGTATATGAATTCCTCGGCGCGCTCTATGTCAGCGTTCATTATGTTGCTTTCAAAGTGTGTGCCGTCGTATGTTACCATTGTCTGACCTGTCTGCTGTATTATCTGCGGCGCATACCAGCCCGTGATGCCATAGCGCGGTGTTTCGCCGTCACCGTTGGCAACGTATTCTTCCATTACCTCGCGGAAAGTGTTCCAGTTCCACTCGCCTTCCATCCAAAGGGTGTAAGGGTCGGTTATGCCTTCGCTGTCAACTACGTCCTGATCGTACATCATAAGTACGCCCGTTGAGTAACTTATAGGCGCAACGTAATGTTCGCCGTTGAGCACGAATTTGTCTGCGCCGTTCTTTACATCGCTCCACAGGTCTGTATCAAAGTCAACTATAGAGTCAACAGGCTGATACATATTTATAAGCGTCTGGCAGGGGAATGCCATCCACTCATATTTGAAGATGTCGGGGGGGTCGTTCGCAGAAATGGCAGCCGCCAGCTTTTCAAACTTTGAAGAATCGGTAACTCTCGTCCATTCGATAATGCCGCCCTTGTCGTTGAAAAGCTGCGTGTCAACTCTCGTTTCGTTGCCGTCCGCCTGGTTCAGGTCAAAAGTACCCATCCATTTGATAGTCCTGTCAGCCTCCGAGAGCGTTCCGTCGTCAAGCGAGTCTACCTTGCTGGTGTCCTGAATTGATACCTGATCGACGTGACTTGAAGATGACGAAGAGCTTGAAGAAGAATTTCCGCAGGCGGCCATAGAAAGCGGCAGTGTTATAGCAGCCGTGACCGCAAGCGCTTTTTTAAGCAGTGTCATAAATATCATTCCTTTCATAAAATAAAAAAATTTGAATTACATTTTACAAACGTCTAAATTTTTGCTTTATTATAAATATTGTAAAATATTAAATGCGTTTTGTCAATAGTTTTTGCGAATTTGTTTTATGGATATATGCACATCTGCCAAATAGTTTTCTGATTTATGTTCAATATAACGAAAAACGCTTGCCCCACCGCACCGAATGGCTATAGCCGAATTAAACTTTATGTAAAAATATTAACCTTGTTTTCTGACTTGTAAACCGCCGTGAAATGTGTTATACTATAATGTAGGGGGTAAGACTTATGCAAAAACGCAGGGAAAAGAAATATTTATACGAAACGCATTGTCACACATCACCCGTCAGCGCTTGCGCTAAGTGGTCGCCCGAGGAGCTTGTTGACTGCTACATTCAGAAAGGCTATGACGGCGTTATGATAACCGACCACTTTTTCAACGGCAACTGCGGCATAGACTGCTCTCTGCCTTGGCAAGAAAAGGTAGAGCAGTTCTGCAAAGGGTATGAAAGGGCGAAAGCGCACGGCGAACACTCAGGTTTTGCGGTGTTTTTCGGCTTTGAATACAACCGCCGCGGCGCTGAGTTTCTGATATACGGCGTTGATAAGCAGTGGCTTTTGCAGCACGAGGATATTATGGAGATGAGCATACCGCAGCTGTATGCTCTGGTTTGTGAGAGCGGCGGCGTTATGATACAGGCGCACCCGTTTCGCAGGGCGTCTTATCTTGAAAATATCTGCCTTTACCCCGAATACTGCGACGGCATAGAAGCCGTAAACACCGCTAATATGCGCGAGTATAACGAAAACGCCATATGGTATGCAAAGCGCTTCTCGCTTTTTATGACCTGCGGCAGCGACTCGCACTTCAGCGGCAGAGAAAACCTCGGCGGCGTGTATCTTCCGCAGCGGCTTGACAGCATAGTAGAGTATGTGCATATAATAAAGAGCAAAGAGCATATAGATATGTATATCGAAAGCGGCGAAAAGTACGCTCTATAGAAATTTATAAAAAAATTTTTGAAAACCCCTTGACAATCAAAAAAAAGGGTGGTATAATAACGCTTGTAGTAAAGACTGTGATAAAGACGGCTTTGCAGGATATATTACAGAGAGTCCGCATTTGGTGCAAGCGGATATATAGTCTGCATATACGCCTATCTCTTTTGAGTCGGGTACCGAAAGCCTTTTGGCAAGTAGACTGCCCCGTAAGACCGCGTTAAGGTCAAGGGCTTGTTGGAGCCTGAAAGCGGCGCGTATATGCGCAAGTTGAGTGGTACCGCGGGAATTTCTCGTCTCAATGCAGCATTGTCTGCTTTGGGGCGTTTTTTATTTTCGTTTCCCTCTTTCGCAGTCTTGTAAACACATTATATACAAAAGGAGAAAACGCTATGGAAAACACCATGGAAAAAAGGATCAAAGAGATCGCTCAGCGTGTAAGAGAGCTGAGAGAGGTAGCGGCTCTTTCAAAAGAAGAGCTTGCAGAAAGGATAGGTATATCGGTAGGCGAGTATGAACAGCTTGAAAGCGGCAAGACCGACTTTACATTCACGTTCATTTATAAACTTGCCAAAATATGCGGCGTTGACATCGTTGATATACTTAAAGGTTATTCGCCCAGCCTTACCTCATATCAGGTAAACAGAAAGGGCGAGGGTCTGCCTATAGCAAGACGTGCTGGCTTTGAGTATCTCAATATCGCATCGGGCTTCAAAAACCGCGTGTGCGAGCCGTTCAGGGTATTTATGCCTTATTCCGAGGAAGAGCAGGAAAAAGAGATACATACCAACACCCATAAGGGTCAGGAAATGGATATCGTTATCAGCGGTACTATGAGAGTAAGAGTGGAAGACCACTATGAAGACCTCGAAGCAGGCGACTCCATATACTATGATTCCTCACAGCCGCACGGCATGATTGCCACTTCTAAAGAAGGCTGCGCTATGTACTCTATCATACTTGAAAATACTCTTGAAGATATGGAGTATATGCAGGTAGAGCAGGTAAAGCCCGAAAGACACGACTATGCAGGCATAGTTGCAGACAATTTTGTAGATACCACCGAGGACGAGAACGGCGTATTGCAGACTATCAAATTCAAGAACGAAGATAAGTTCAACTTCGGCTTTGATGTTGTTGATGAGGTAGCAAGAAAGTACCCCGACAAGCTTGCAATGGTGCACGTCTCCAACGATAAAGAAGAAAGACGTTTCACATTCTCCGATATTGCAAAATATTCCGCAAAGACCGCAAACTTCTTTGAAAGCCTAGGCATAACTAAAGGCGATAGGGTAATGCTCGTTTTGAAAAGGCATTATCAGTTCTGGTTCTCAATAGTAGCCCTGCACAAGATAGGTGCAATAGTTATACCTGCGACGAATCAGCTTGTTGACCACGACTTTGAGTACCGTTTCAACGCGGCAGGCGTTAAGGCTATAATTTGTACCGCCGACGGCGATACCGCACATCAGGCAGACTTAGCCGCCGACAAGTGCCCCGAGCTTCAGATAAAGGTAATAGCCCACGGCAAGAGAGACGGCTGGGTAAACTTTGACGAGGAAATAGAAAAGTTCAGCGACGTTTACGAGCGCAAGCCCGATACCCCCTGCGGAAAAGATCACAGCCTGATGTTCTTCACCTCAGGCACTACCGGCTACCCCAAGATAGCAGTCCACGACTTCAGATATCCGCTCGGTCACTACATCACAGCGCGTTTCTGGCACTATGTTGACCCCGAGGGTCTGCACTTCACAATATCCGATACCGGCTGGGGCAAGGCTCTCTGGGGCAAGCTTTACGGTCAGTGGCTGTGCGAGGGTGCAGTGTTCGTATATGACTTTGAGAGATTCCATTCGGAAGATATCCTCCCGATGTTCAAGAAGTACAACATCACCACATTCTGCGCTCCGCCGACTATGTACCGCTTCTTTATAAAAGAAGATCTTTCCAAGTATGATCTGTCTACAATAAAGTATGCCAACACAGCAGGCGAGGCTCTCAACCCCGAAGTATTCTACCAGTTCAAGAAGGCAACGGGTCTTACCATAATGGAAGGCTTCGGTCAGACGGAGACCACCCTTACCATAGGCAACCTCTACGGCACTACCCCGAAGGTAGGTTCTATGGGTCGTCCGAGTCCTATGTATGATATAGATATAGTAAACTCTGACGGCGAATCCGTAAAGAACGGCGAGACCGGCGAGATAGTAGTCCGCACCGACAAGGGCGTTCCCTGCGGTCTGTTCTGCGGATATTACAGAGATCAGGAAAAGACCGATGCTGTATGGCACGACGGTATGTATCACACAGGCGATACCGCATGGCGCGACGAGGACGGCTACTTCTGGTATGTCGGCAGAGTCGATGACCTTATCAAGTCTTCGGGCTACCGCATAGGCCCGTTCGAGATAGAGAGCGTTGTAATGGAGCTTCCGTATGTCCTCGAATGTGCCGTAACAGGCGTTCCCGACCCGATAAGAGGTCAGGCGGTAAAGGCAACAATAGTGCTCACCAAAGGCACCGTAGGCACCGAGGAGCTGAAAAAGGAGATACAGAACTATGTAAAACAGCATACCGCTCCTTATAAGTACCCCAGAGTTGTAGA
>CANRDG010000051.1 GCA_947629275.1 uncultured Clostridia bacterium
AGCCTCTGCACCTCGTCGTCACCGCTGACAACAACGCCCATTTTCTGCGTTATATTGTAAGTTTTTTCGTTCGGGAAACTTTTCAGCCTTTTCTTTACTGTCACATCTTTTCCGCACAGATCAAGGCTTTCAAAGTCTAAACCCTTTTCGCTGCTGTAAAAAAGTATTTCGCCGTCCGAGAGAGAAACATCTTCACCGACAAGTTTTCCATACTCCTCTGCGCTGAGTACCTCAAGCTCATAAACATCGTCAATAGAAGCGCTGCTGTGTGCAGAAGTTTCAGCGTATACTCTGCCGCCCTTGCAGAAAGCCCCGAATTCAAGCGAAGTGTAGCTCTGCGATCTTGTAACATTAACGCCGTTTTCTTTGAGAATTTTCTCTATATCTATACTTTTTGAAGTGCCGTATGATACCATAAAATCATACGGGTAGCGCGTTTTGATAATGTCCTCCATGCCTGCCATAAGACAAGTGGTCGTAGACACCATTACAAGCACCATTGTTGAAAGTATGCATATGTTTGCCATGCCCACAGCGTTTTGCTTCATGCGGTACATAAGCCCCGAAACTGTGGTGAAATTTTTCGTTTTGTAGTAATAGCTCTTTTTGCTTTTCAGTATTTTAAGTACCGCAATACTGCCCGAAGTGAACAGCAGATACGTTCCCAAAATAACGCACAGCACCGCTATGAAAAACAGCTCTATCGCCTTTAACGGGCTTTTGGTAACTATCGAGATGTAGTAACCTATGCCAAGCAGTACCGCGCCCAGAAGCGCCATGAGCCACTTTGCCTTGGGCTCTTTTTCGCCGGCCTGTGAGCCTCTCATAAGCTCCGCAGGCTGTGCGAAATGTATTTGCCGCAGAGAGTTGAGAAATATCAGCAGAAAAGTTACCAGCATAAATATCGCAGTCACCGCAAGCGAGTAGCGCGAGATGTAAAATCCCAGTTTTACACTGCCGCCGAGCATTTTTCTGAGCAGCATGAAAAGCAGTTTGTCAAGCAGTATGCCAAAGCCGCAGCCGAACACAAGGCTTATCACCGCGCTGTACAGCGTTTCCATAAACAGAACCCGTGCGATGTGGCGTTTTTCCATGCCGAGAATGTTTAAAAGACCGAATTCTTTCTTGCGCTTTTTGGATATGAAACTGTTTGTGTAGAAAAGAAAAATAAATGCGAATATTCGCGTTATTATGCTGCCAACTCTCAGTATCTCCAAAAGCGCGTAGTCACCCTGCATACCTATGAGACCGTCGTTTCGCGAAAGCGACGTGATGATGTACAGCATCGCAGCGGTAAGGCAGCAGGTTATGAGGTAGGGAATATAAAGCTGCGCATTTTTGCGTATGTTGTCGGCGGCAAGGCGCGCATACAATCCTTTTTTGGTGCGTTTTTTACCGTTCATAATTCCTCACCGCCCGACATTATCAGCGTAAGCGCCTCAGAAATCTTTCTGTAATATTCATCTCTCGTCATATCTCCGCGGTACAGCTGGTGGAACACCTCGCCGTCCTTTATGAAAAGCACGCGCTTTGCATGGCTTGCAGCCTTTACCGAATGCGTTACCATTACTATCGTCTGCCCGTTTGCGTTTATCTGCGAAAATATGTGCAAAAGGCTGTCTGTCGAGCGCGAATCCAGCGCACCTGTCGGCTCGTCAGCAAGAAGTATTTTCGGCTGCGTTATAATAGCCCTTGCCACCGCCGCGCGCTGTTTCTGTCCGCCCGATACCTCGTAAGGGAATTTTTCAAGAATATCGCTTATCCCGAGCATTTTAGCTATTGGCGACAGCCGCTCTTTCATTTCGCGGTGGTCAAGTCCCAGCAGCACCAGCGGCAGATAGATATTATCCCGAAGCGAAAATGTGTCCAGCAGATTGAAATCTTGAAACACAAATCCAAGATTATCTCTCCTGAAAGCCGAAATTTCTTTTTCCTTGACCTTTGTCAGCTGTATGCCGTCAAGGTATACTTCACCGCTGGTAGGCTTATCAAGCGCCGCCAGAATGTTCAAAAGCGTTGTCTTGCCCGAGCCCGATTCGCCCATTACGGCAACGTATTCACCCTGCTCTACGGTAAAATTTATGTTGTTCAGGGCGCGTATCTTGTTGCCGCCAAACCGCGGCGAGTATATTTTTTCAACGCCCTGTACTTCAAGTATTGCCATTTTTATGACCTCCCATTTTGCTTGCTGACAAAAATTATATCACACTTTCAGCCGTCTGAAAATCTATTCGGGTGACAATGGTGTGACATTTTTGTAAGGTCATTCAAACATTATATCATTAGTATGCAGGTCTATAATAAACACACTGCCTTTGCCCTGCTGCGACTGCGCGTACAGCTTGTGAGAGAGCTTGTCGGCAGCCTTTTTGGCAAGGTACAGCCCCAGACCCGTTGACCTGCTGCCGCCCTCCATTCTGCCTGCCTGCCCCGTGTAGCCCTTTTCAAATATGCGCGGCAGGTCGCTTGCAGGTATGCCTATCCCTGTGTCCTCAATTATTATCTTTTCGCCCTCTGCGGTAACTGTAACGCTGCCTTCTTCGGTGTACTTCACCGCGTTTGAAAGCAGCTGCTCTATAATAAATCCCAGCCATTTGCGGTCGGTTATAGCGGTGCTTTCACTGCCGCTGTAAACAAGGCGTATCTTCTTTGAAATAAACTGCGGCGCATACTTTCTGACACAGGCGCGTATAACACCGTCAAGCGGCGTTTTTTCTATGCTTAAGTCGCTGCCGCCCAGCCTGCTTTGGTAAAGCGCCATTTCGGTGTACTGCTCAATGCGGAAAAGCTGCATAAGCAGCTCTCGGCTCTGCTTTGTGTCGTATTGTTCCAAAGTCATTTTCATGACGGCTATCGGCGTTTTCATCTGGTGCGCCCACGCTGTATAAAAATCCTCGCTGTCAGTTTGCAGCCTGCGCATTTCGCTTTGCATATCGCTTGTTTTCTCTATAAACTTTTCAATAATTTTGCAGTACATTTCTTCCGTCGGAGATATGTTTTCAAAAGAGCCCCTCGGCATAGCGTTCATAAAAGTTATATCCTCCGCCGCACGGCTTAGTGTATCATAACGTTTTTTGAAAGATATAAAATGCACCGTTATTATCACCGCCGCAGCCGCTATGCATATCAAAGCCGAATACACAGCCGCCTCCGCAGGCAAGCCGTAGGCTGAAAGTATCGCATAAAATACTGCGGTGAACAGCAAAAGCAGCCACAGCAGCAGGCGGTATTGCCGCAGATAGTTTGCCAAAAGCTTCGTCATGTTTCAGCGCCTCCTATTATATATCCGCTGCCGATACGCGTTTTTATAAAGTCGTCAACGCCAAGGTCTGTAAGCTTTTTTCTCAGCCGCGCAACGTTCACGGTAAGGGTGTTTTCCTCAACGTAGTTATCCATCTGCCACAGCCGCTCCATAAGCGTTTCACGGCTGACTATCTTCCCCTTGTGCTCCATTAGCGTCTGCAATATGCGGAACTCGTTTTTGGTAAGCTCCGCGCGCTTGCCGCCGTATGCCACAGTGCCGTCGTTTATAAATAGCGAAACACCGCCGTATTCAAGGGCAGGGGAGAGGCTCATATCGTATGCCCTGCGCAAAATAGCCTGTATTTTGGTTATAAGAACGTTGCTGTCAACGGGCTTTGCTATAAAATCATCTCCGCCCGACTGCATAGCCATAATTATGTTCATGTTCTCCGCCGCCGAGGACAGAAAAACTATCGGCACATTGCTGCTTTTGCGTATCTCCTCGCACAGCATATAGCCGTTGCGGCGCGGCAGCATTATATCAAGTATAACAAGGTGCGGCGAAAAACTTTCAAGCTCGCTCATATTAAGATCATCAGCGCTTTTCACCTCGTAACCCCATGAAGATATGCTCTTCTCCATGGCGCTTGCAAGCGCCTTGTCGTCTTCTATTATAAATATTCTGTACTTTGCAGACATAACTTTACTCCTATGCTTTTATAATGCGCATTATCTGTTTTTCGTCCTCGTCGGGGAAAATACCCTGCAAATGCTTTAGTATAATTTCCAGCGATTCTTCGGGTTCTTTCTGATATACCTTTTCTGTAAACGCGCTGCCGAAATGCTCCTCCGGCGTTGAATACCTCGCAAGCCCCCAACCGTATGGCGAACCGTTTTTGTCAACTGCGTATTCAAAGTCGGTGGTGGTAACATAACACAGCATTTGCAGTCTGGTTACTGCCGCATCAAATTCGCCGCGCTTTTTAACGCCGCTTTTCTGCCGCCACAAGCGCGAGAGCATATCCCCACTGCCGTAAAGCGCATCTAAAATCACCTTGTCAGAATATCTTGCCAGCCCGTCGTCAAAGCGCGCATCGAAGTCGTAGCCGTCGCGGCGGTAGTTTGCAAAGTCGGGAAACCATTTCATGCTTATAAATCCTGCCTTGCCCTTAAAAAACTTGCCGTATGCGCAGCCTGCCATGCGAATAACAGGACCTTTCCACTCCCACGGGCCGTCTGTGTCCTGCGCGAACCACAGCCTCGGCGGTGTGTGCTCCTCTACCGAAAAGCCCTCTATGTTATTTTTAAATAGCGGCAAAAAGCCGTATTCCTCCACCATGTCGCACAAAGCCTTTGCGCTTGTTATAGATCTGCCGATGTTTTTCATATTATGCACTTCCTATCTATACACATTATAACATACGCAGCCGCATTTTTCAACAGCACAAAAACACCGCTGGGATAAGCTCCCAACGGTGTCTGCATTATTAAGTTATTGAAATACCAAATTATTCAGCAGCTGCGGGTGCGGCAACGGTAACGCTCTTTACTATAACACCGTGTACCATGAAGATAACTCCGCCCCACTGTGAGCCATCATCGTTTGTGGCAACGTCAGCCAGAACAAACTGTATAGCCTCGGGTGAGAAATTGAATGTCAGAGTGCCTTCTTCGTTCCATGTGCCGTCGTCATTGGCGCAGATAACTATAAATCCGTCGTCCTGAAGGTATGCTTCCTTGTCGTAGTCGTCCTTTACTATCTCCTTGGTATCGTCGTTCGGATCGGGGATAACTACGTCTTTCTTGTTTTCATAGCCTGTTATAAATGATTGATCCTTTTCGTACAGCTTCTGCCAGCCGCTTGCGCCTGCACTGCACGGAGCAACAGAATAGAAGTCATAGAATGTCTTGCCTGCATCGGGGTTCTGCATATCTATCTTCTTATCAATGGTGTAGTCGATAGTAACTGTGCAGCCGGTGTCCTTGAAGTCTTCAAGATAAATATAATCGAACTGACCGGAAGTGTTGCCCTCGCTGTCAATTATGAACGGAGCAGATGCCCAGTCGCCGGGGTAGTCGCCCGTTGTTTCAAGTGTGCCGTTGAACTCGATAGGTGCAGGCTCGCTGCTTTCATCAGCAGCAGAAGTCTCTTCAGCAGTGGTCTCTTCGGGCTTGCTCTCCTCGGGAGCGGTGGTGGTCTCAGCTACAGAAGAAGTATCGTTTGTTGCAGGTGAGGAAGAAGAACTGTCGCTGTCTCCGCAGGCTGTGAACATAGATGCTGCCATTACAAGTGCAGCCAGAATTGCAAGTCTTTTTTTCATTGTTATTACCTCCAAAATGTTTTAATTATTGATTCTTAGCGGCTACATCAGCCAGCTGTTTGTTAGCATCGTCAAGATAGTAGTTAACGCCGTTGTTGTTTTCGGAAATTACCTCAGCCCATGTCTTTTCGTCGCCGTTGGTCTTAGATGTTGCATCGGTTATGTTGGCGTATACGTCGCTGAATTCCTGCGATATAGCGTTGCCGAATTCAAATACAGGCTTTTCGTATGCCAGTTTGTAGCATTCCTCGCGCATATCTATCATTTCCTGAGTCCAGCCGTAGTCGTCGGTCAGAGTTGAAAGATATATAGCCTTTACGGATTCGTCCATGGTGGCTACTCTGCTGCAAAGCATGAATGCCGCGAAAGCTTCGGGATTCTTAGCGCCTGCAACGAGCAGATAACCTGAAGCGCGTGACTGCATATACGGCTCGGAGCCGTCCTGAGAAGGCAGCGGAACAAACATTACCTCACCCGCTGAAACATCGCCCATAAGCTCGGTGTTTGCAGGTGCATCTTCTATTTCGTAAAGTCCGCACGGGCAGAACAGTGTAAGTCCCTGTCCAAGTCCTATAGTACCCTCATCGTTAGAGCCTCTTACGTGCCAGTTGTTAAGATGTGCAGGGTATTTTACGTTAGCCTTTGTAAGGTCGTAAATGAAGTTTTCTGCTTTAAGTATGTCAGCATTTTCAAGATTGTTTACCAGCTGGTCGTTTTCATAGCCGATTATAGGCACGCCCGTTGTGTGGGTAACGCCGTGCCACCACCACCAACCGTCAAAACCGTACATATCCTTGTCAACATCGGAGAAATCAATAGCCATTTCTCTCATCTTGTCCCAGGTCCATTCGCCTGCTGCATACAGATCGGCAGGCTGTTCGTAGCCGTGTTCTTCAACAAATGTGGTGTTGTACAGGCATACCAGGTCGGGAACAACGTCGATCACAGCAATGTAGTGCTTGCCGCCTACCGTGAATACATCACAAGCATTTTTTACGTCTGCCCAGTATTCTGTGCTGAGATCAACGTAATCGTCGATAGGCTGGAACATTCCTGCAATAGCGCCTTTCGGGAACGCGTCCATATCGCCGCTCGGGAACATATCTGGTGAATCATTAGACGAAACGAGAGAAGCAAGCTTTGTATAGCGTGTTTCCCATGTCGCCTGTACCCATTCGATAGTGCCGTTATATTTGTCCTTGAACAGTTTTATCGCAGGGTCTTCAGTCTTTCCGTCAGCAGGGTTTATGTCGTAGTGTGCAAGCCATTTCAGCGTGGTGTTTGCAAGCTCGGTGTTGCCCCAGTCTACGTCCTCAACAGCGCTTTCAAGCTGTTCGGCTTTTTCTGAATCAAGTGCAACGCCTGTATTGCTTGATACCGCCGAGCTGTCAGAATTTCCGCACGCACCAAGCGACATTACAGACATTACAGCCACTGCTACAGCCAACAGTTGTTTGCATTTTTTCATAGCATATCCTCCTTAAAATATTATGGTATTTACTTAATACGATTATAGCATTTTCCCAAAAGCCAAAATATAAATATTTTTATTTTTATATCAATTTGTTGTTGCAATTATTATTATTTTAGTATATAATATAAATATGAAACTACCGTGAGGGGTGATGCTTTTTGGATATAAAGAAAAATCTCTACCATACGGAATTTATAAACCGCGAATACAATATATCACATCTTGATTACAACAGGGAAAACGAGTTTTTCAATGCGATAAAGCAGGGCGATACCGAGGCTGCAAAACGCCTTTTCAAACCGCTTGCCACCGAGGATATGGGCAGACTTAGCGATGACGACCTGCGAAACCTAAAATACCACCTGATAATAACCGTTGCGCTTATCACGCGTATATGCATCGAGGGCGGCATGGAAATGGAAGTCGCCTATAACCTCAGCGACATATACATAAGGAGTATTGACAAATGCCGCAAGGAAGAAGATGTGAATATACTTCACCGCGAGCTGGTGGACGACTATGCCCAGCGCATGAGCCTTATTCAAAGGGCTAACCGCTGCCCGAGGTCAATAACGATATGCCTTGACTATATTTATGATAATCTGCATACAAAGATAACTCTCGACGACCTTGCAAAAAAGGTAGGACTTAGCAGCGCGTACCTTTCAAAACTTTTCAAGGCTGAGGTCGGTATGCCTGTTTCGGAATACATAATGCGCAAGAGGGTCGAAGCCGCCGCGAATATGCTCAAATATTCAGAGTATTCTGTGCTTGAGATAGCCGAGTACCTGTGTTTCAGTTCCGAGAGTTATTTTATACAGGTCTTTCGCCGTATAACGGGCGATACCCCGAAAGTCTACAGAGAAAAATATTTCAGAGTGAAAAAGTAAAGCAAAACGCTGTATCTGCCCACTACAACAGATACAGCGTTTTTTGTATGGATATATCACAAATATTTAAGGAGTTGCTCTCTTATGCCGTCCAGGCGGCTGTCTGAAATGCCGAAGTCCATTTCCTTGTAGTTCCAAGCCGCGCGCGCTATGCCGTACTTTTCAAACACTGCATTTATGGCCTTATACCATTTCAGCGTGTCCTCCGGCGAAACAATGTCGATAACGCCGTACTCTCCACAGTAAAGCTCCGTGCCCTCAGCCTTTGCCTTTTCAATAGCCGAAGAAAATACCCGTTCAAAATATTCTTCTGAAACGCCGCTTTCCTCAAACGCCACCCTCTCTTTGGGGTCTATCTGGTTTGTCCAGTATGCGCCCTGATGAGTAAATTTCAGCGGATCGTAACAGTGCATATTGTAGACCACCTTGTCGTCATACGGCTCGTCAAGGTCTTTAACTGCCTCAGGGCTGTTGTTCCAGTAGCTTCCCACGATAATAACGGTGTCTGGAGCATATTTGCGTATGCCCTGTATGCAGTCGTGAACGACTTTGTTCCATACTTTTATGAACGACTGGTCGGTAACTTCGTTGAGCAGTTCAAAAGCAACGTCGTCACTGTACTTTCCGAAATGCTTCGCAAGTTCTTCCCATAAGCGGCAGAAACGCAGCTGATATTTCTCGTCCTCAAAAAAGCCGTGTTCGTCCTCACCGTAATCGTCAAATGAAAATCCTGCCGTCTTATGAAGATCGGCAACCACTTTCAGCCCGTACTTGCGCGCAAGCTGTATGGCGTTTTCAAGGCGGTCAAAGCCGTCCTGATTGTAGCTGCCGTCAGCGTTTTCAAAAATGTTGTAATCAAACGGTATGCGAACGTGATCAAGACCCCAAGCCGCTATTTTTTCAAAGTCATTTTCGGTAACAAAACTGTTTAGCCGCTCCTCGCTGTAATCGCACTGCGACAGCCAGCCGCCAAGGTCTATGCCTCTTTTAATGTTAAGTTGTTTCATAATATCGCTCCTTTTTTGGTCATTCGTCAAACGGTGTGAATCTTATCCACTGATATTCGGCTGTCAGCGGCAGGTTATCGGCATTGAAGGCATTCAACCAACTGTCAACGCCCGTTCCGCACCATGCGTTCATCATTATCTTGCTTTCGGTAACGGGCAGATTGTAAGTCGCGGTGTGCACCTCGTAGTCGTCAACGAACCACACTATTTTGTCCTTGTGCCATTCAAAAGCGTAAGTGTGAAAATCTTCCGACGCGTCAAAGCCGAGATCCTGCAAATATTCGTGATTTCCCTGACCGTCCGTGAAATAGTTGAACTGCACCTTTGTGGTGTCTTTTCCCAGTATCTCAATGTCTATCTCGTCCCATGGGTTGTTGTCGGAAGGACCTGTGTAGGTGAAGAACGATGAAACAACGCCGTCGTTTTTTATAGCTTTCATGCTTACTTCGTAACGACCGTAGCCGTAAAAGTCCTTGCTGCGGAATTCTCCGCCCGAATACGGTATCATCTGCGGATTTTCATCGCCGTCGGAGATTATAAGCTGCATCGCCGCGTTTTCAAAAGTTACGTTCGCAGCCCTCCAGTACACGTTGAACATACTGCCGTTCGTCCAACCGTCGGAAGCCTCAAAATTATCAGGGCAGCCTTTTGTAAGGTCGGCGTACATCTCTTCTTTTATGACCGCAGGCGCGGCAGGTTGACTTTCTGTTTCAGAAGAAGTCACATCTGCGCTTTCACTGCTTTCATCAGCAGAAACGCTTTCAGTCACCAACGAAGTATCACCGCTATTGCTTTCAGAAACCGCCGAGCTGTCCGAGTTTCCGCACGATACAAGCATAGTCACTGACAGTACAAGAGCCAGAATTATATTCGATTTTTTCATAAGCGTTACCTCCGTATTGATTTGTTGTAAATATAATATCACTAAAGTAAATTAGAAAATATCAATATTTTGTTCAAGATGTCATTTTGATGTTGCAATTTACCCAAAAAATAAAGGCACATATAAATGCACCTTTTGAGTATATGCAGTTTTTGCTTGTGATGTTTTATATTATTTTCTTTATCCTGCGTGAGAGCGTTACCGCAAGGAAAAGCTTTATCATATCGGGCAGTATGAAAGGGAATACACACATTGTAAGCGCGCCCCAGAGCCCTATACTGCCCACTTTGTCGGCGTATACGTGCATGAACCATGCCGTGCCGAAAGCATAGCAAAGCGCCAGCCCCAAAACAAGCGATATTACCGTTGGCAAAAGCTTTTCGCCGAATATTTTGGTTATAGCGCAGTAGCTGAGTGCAATGAACACAAATCCCGTTATGTAGCCGCCCGTCATGCCGGTAAGAGCAGCAAAACCGCCGCTGAAATTTGAAAATACCGGTACGCCCACAGCGCCTATAAAAATGTATACAAGTATAGCAAAAGTACCCCTCACCCTGCCGAGAGCCGCCAGCGCGAAGAACACGCCGAATATCTGCATGGTGAAAGATACGTCGGTAAATGGCAGCCTTATGTTTATCCACGCGCAAACGGCTATAATAGCCGTCATTACCGCCGAAAGCGTAATGTCAACAGTTGTCAGCCGCCTGCCGCTTTTCTTTAATGTTATGCTCATAAATATCACACACTTTCCGTCAAAAATACAATTTAATTATAACATCAGATGTTTGAGTTGTCAATCTTTTCAAAGCGTTTCGGCAAAATCGTCAGTCGATGCAAAATTTGTTCGTGAAAAATGTGCGTAATAACAAATTCGTCTGCAAGCGCGCCCAAGTACGACAGCGCGAACCACAACATACAAAACGGCAGGCATATCTGCCCCATGTAATTGAGCGGTATGCCGGAGTAATCCCACACGTCAAGTTTCAGCCACAGGTTGTCTATCATGCCGCAGATAAGCTCAGACACGGTTATGAACATTGCCGAAACTATAAGCTGCTGCAAAAGCCCAAGCCTGCCGCAGCGCCGCAGCTGCCCCGTCAGCCCGATGAAAATAAAGCACAGACCGCCCAGCAGCCCCATTGAGATGTGCGTAAAACCTCGCGCCATGATCTCCATGCTGCCATAGCACAAAGCCCCTATGCACATATATGAAAATATCCTTAAAAACAAGCGTTTACCAAGCATATAAAATTCCTTTGCAAATAATGTAACATATATAATGTGTGCAGAAAAACTTGTTTTAAAACCTGGATAAAATATTTTTTCAGGTGTAAAATGTTGCTGTTGAAATGAGGAAGAAAATGTGTTATACTAAGTAGTGATGAATTTACCGAAAGGAAGTACATATATGGATTACGCACAAGTATCGCTGAAAAAGCACTATGAATGGAAAGGAAAGATAGAGGTGATATGCCGCGCGCCGCTTGAAACGCGCGATGACCTGTCGCTTGCATATACGCCCGGCGTTGCGCAGCCCTGCCTTGAAATACAAAAAGATATAAACAAAAGTTACGAGCTTACAAGGCGTTCAAATTTAGTTGCCGTGATCACCGACGGTACTGCCGTTTTGGGGCTTGGCGATATAGGTCCCGAGGCAGGTATGCCCGTTATGGAGGGCAAATGCGCGCTGTTCAAAGCGTTTGGTGACGTTGACGCAGTGCCGCTGTGCGTGCGCTCAAAAGACGTTGACGAGATAGTGAACACCGTAAGCCTTATAGCAGGCTCTTTCGGCGGAATAAACTTGGAAGATATATCAGCTCCGCGCTGCTTTGAGATTGAAAGAAAACTCAAAGAGCGCTGCGATATACCCATTTTTCACGACGATCAGCACGGTACTGCCGTGGTGGTGCTTGCCGCCATGCTCAATGCCCTGCGGCTCACGGGAAGAAGCATAGACAACATACGCGTTGTTACCAGCGGTGCAGGCGCGGCAGGGATCGCTATAATAAAACTGCTCATCGCCATGGGTCTTAAAGATGTTATAATGTGCGACAGAACAGGCGCGATATACGAGGGCAGGGAAGGTCTTAACAGCGAAAAGCAGGAAATGGCTAAGATAACTAACCGCAACATGGTAAATGGCACTTTGGCGCAGGCTCTTGAGGGCGCGGACGTGTTCATAGGAGTTTCTGCTCCCAACTGCGTAACGCCCGAAATGGTAAAGGCTATGTCGCCAAACCCCATTTTGTTCCCTATGGCTAACCCCGTTCCCGAAATAATGCCCGACCTTGCAAAGCAGGCAGGCGCGGCAGTCGTAGGTACGGGCAGAAGCGATTTTCCCAACCA
>CANRDG010000052.1 GCA_947629275.1 uncultured Clostridia bacterium
CTTAAAATACCGATAATACTGCTTTCTCAGCTAAACAGAAGCGTTGAGAGCCGTACCGATAAACACCCTCAGCTTGCCGATCTTCGTGAGTCTGGTTCTATCGAGCAGGACGCAGACGTTATACTGTTTTTGTACCGCGAGGGGTATTATAATAAAGAGCTCTCCGACCAGTCTACAAGCGAATGTATAATTGCTAAAAACCGCCACGGCGAAACTGGTACGGTAAAACTTGCTTTCGTTGGCGAGTATACGCTGTTTCGAGACCTCGAATACCACCGCGAAGAGGACGCGTAACATCATATGTGTGATAAAATGCTTGAAAAGGTGCGGCAAACTATAAATTCCTATGATATGCTCCGCGCAGTTGAAAGGGTTCTTGTAGGGCTTTCGGGCGGCGCGGACAGCGTTTCACTGGCGCTGTGCTTAAAACAACTGGGCTTTGAGGTATGCTGTGTTCATGTAGACCATGGGCTTCGCGGCGAAGAGAGCGACAGAGACAGGGAGTTTTGCGAAGAGTTTTGTAAGCAGCACGGCTTTGAACTGCTCGTTTATTCTCCGAATGTCAAAAAATATTGCGAGGAAAATAAGCTTTCAACGGAGCTTGGCGCGCGCAAACTAAGGTATGATGCCTTTGAGCAGGCGGCTTATAAGTTTTCGTGTAAAAAAATTGCCACCGCCCATACTCTTTCTGATTGCCTTGAAACTACGCTTTTGAATTTAACGCGCGGCGCAGGTGTAAAAGGTCTCAGCGGCATACCGCCCGTTCGCGGCAGATATGTAAGACCACTTATTGACTGTACCAGAGCGGAAATAGAAGAATTTCTTGTATCTCTGGGCGAAGGATATGTAAACGACAGTACCAATTTTGTTGACGACTGTTCGCGCAATATAATTAGGCTGAATGTCCTGCCGCAGCTTGAAAGAATAAACGGCGGCATAATGAAAAGCTACCTGTCCACAGTAAAAGTTTTAAGAGAAACGAGCGGCTATATTTGGAATTTGACAGAGGGTGCAATAAACAGCGCTAAAATATCCAATAATAGCTATAAGGCAGATGTGCTTCTGGGGTGCGACAATTTTATTTTGGAAAACGCTTTGTCGCAGATAATTAAAGATGCCTGCGGAGAAAGCAGCTTTGAACGCATCGCAGACGTTGTAAATATCTGTAAAAATGGCGGCAAAGTCACCCTGCCGCATGACGTTTACGCCGAAAATTCACACGGTATATTAAAATTTTATAAGCAGGCAGTAAAGACGGAAGAATTTCAGTCGCCGCTCGTTATCGGCGAAAATATGCAGTTTTTTAATAAAAATCTTCTTGCCGAAAAATATGCTGTCGAAGAATATTTAAAAGACAATGATAATGTTCACAAAAAGTTTACAAATTATCAAATAGATTATGATAAAATAAAAGATAGCGTGTTTGTGCGCAACAGACGCAGCGGCGATAAGATAAAGCTTCTCGGCAGAGAATTTACCTCGTCTGTAAAAACGCTTTTCAACGCCTGCGTAACCACGGAAGAACGCGGAAAAGTTCTGTTTTTGTGCGACAGCGAGGGCATAATATTCGTCGAGGGCTTTGGCTGTGCCGACCGTGTAAAATGCACCGACGATACAAAAAACATACTTGAAATTAAAATAAATGTTAACACAAAACTGTCACAATAATGTGATACCCTATATTAGTAATTCATGACGATCAAGGAGTGGTATATTGAATAAGAACAGCGGTTTTAAAAGCCTTTGGATATATCTGCTTATATCCGGAGCGATACTTTTCGGTCTGATATATCTTCTCAGCAACCTGAGCGGCGGCGGAGAAGAAAAGCCTTATTCCGAGATAATGACGTATTTTGACGATATGCGAGTATCGGAATATGAACTTGACCTCGGCAGCGGTGAACTTACCTACAAGCTGGACGGCAAGGACGAAGAGTATACCTACGAAGTGCCCAACGTTTCACTTTTTGTAAATGAAGTTTTGGGCGAGGAAGGCAGCAACTACAGACAGAAATATAATGAAGCTCACCCCGACAGTAAGCTTGTTTTCAACTTAGAGCCTATCAAGGACAATACCTTCTGGCTCAACCTTATACCAACGCTTATAATGCTCGGCGTAATGATCGCATTCTTTGTGATAGTCCTCAAATCTACCTCAGGCAGAGGCGGTATTAACGGCTTTAGCAAGACAAACGCCCGTCAGCATATCGACGCTGACAATAAAGTCACGTTTGACGACGTTGCAGGTGCTGAGGAGGAAAAAGAAGAGCTTATTGAAATAGTTGATTTCCTTAAAAATCCCAAGAAGTATCAGGAGATAGGCGCAAGAATACCCAAGGGCGTGCTGCTCATGGGACCTCCGGGTACAGGTAAAACTCTTATGGCTAAGGCAGTCGCAGGCGAGGCTGACGTGCCGTTCTTCTCGATCTCCGGCTCTGACTTCGTTGAAATGTTCGTTGGTGTCGGCGCTTCAAGAGTAAGAGACCTGTTCGATCAGGCTAAAAAGAATGCCCCGTCTATCATTTTTATAGATGAGATAGATGCCGTCGGCAGACAGAGAGGCACAGGTTTGGGCGGCGGTCACGATGAAAGAGAGCAGACCCTCAACCAGATACTCGTCGAAATGGACGGCTTTGCGACAAAAGATAACATCATAGTTATGGCAGGTACGAACAGACGTGATATACTCGATCCCGCACTGCTTCGTCCAGGTCGTTTTGACAGACAGATATTTGTAAATTATCCCGACGTAAAGGGCAGAGAAGAGATACTGAAAGTTCATACAAGAAACCGTCCTCTCGCTCCCGATGTCGATCTGAAAGTTATCGCACAGTCTACTTCCGGCTTTACCGGTGCAGATCTTGAAAACCTTGTAAACGAAGCAAGCCTGCTCGCCGCACGTGAGAATAAAAAAGCTATCACACGCAAAGAGCTGGAAGAAGCTGCTATCAAGGTAATTGCAGGTCCCGAGAAGAAGTCAAGGGTAGTTACGCCCGAAGAAAAACGCCTTACCGCTTATCACGAGGGCGGTCATGCGCTTTGCCATTACTTCCTGCCCACGCAGGATAAGGTGCATCATGTTACCATTATACCGAGAGGTCAGGCCGGAGGCTTTACAATGTCGCTGCCAGAAAAGGATAAAGCGTATGTCAGTCGTAACGAGATGTTTGAAACTATCATCGTGCTGCTCGGCGGTCGTGTTGCAGAAAAACTCGTGCTTGACGATATTTCAACAGGCGCTTCAAACGACCTTGAAAGGGCTACCGCTACCGCAAGAAACATGGTAACAAGATACGGCTTCAGCGATAAGCTCGGTCCTGTGGTATACGGCAGAGGCGAGCATGAGGTGTTCCTCGGCAGAGATTACGGCAGTACGCCAGATTATTCCGACAGAGTTGCAGGCGAGATCGACGAGGAAATACGCTCAATTGTTGAAGACGCTATGAGCAAGTGCGAAAATCTTCTGAAAGAGCATATGGATAAGCTCCATACCATAGCCAATTATCTTATGAAGTACGAAAAGATAGACGGCATAAACTTTGAAAAGCTTATGAACGGCGAGTTAAGCGTTGATGACGACGATACCGCCGAAGATGCCGCAACTGATGAAAAGAGCGAATAATTAGGGTGCCCGTCCGTTGGCAAAGCTTCGGACGGGTATTTTTGTATGATTTTTGCGTTATCGGGTAAAATAATCTCATGAAAAAATTACCCTTGAAAACTCACGATATGCAAAGCCTGAAATATATGCTGCTGGCGGCAGTTTCGGGCGTTTTAACGGCGCTTTCGCAAACCACACAAAGCTGGTATCTTGCATTTTTCTGTATAGTGCCGCTGTATTTCTGTATTTTTTATCAAAACGTAAAAAACGCCATAAAATGTTTCTTTTTAAGTATGACAGTCTACCACGGCATAATGTGCAGTTTTTTGCTCACTCTGTATGACTATCTTGATCTGCCGTTTTTGCTTATGCTTGCGATATGTATCATAGTCGTCGCTGCGATAGCTCTTTTGCAAAGCGCCATAATGCTCGCCGCTGTCTACCCGTCAATAAAAACTCCGTTCAGAAGCAGAGCCGCCAAAATAGTGGCGTTTTCAGCCTGCTTTTCGCTGGGGCAGTTTTTCATGGAAATAGTGCCGTATCTGTCTTTCCCGTGGGCAAAGCTTGAAAACGCGCTGAGTTTTCAGCCGGTACTTTTGCAAAGCGCAGCGCTTTTCGGCGGCGGCTTTACAGCATTTTTATTGCTTTTGTTGAACGGTTTGACGGCCTGCCTGTTTGAAGCTTTGTATCGTGAAAATGTAAAAAGAACGCTCGCTATTTCTGCAGTCGCGGCAGTCGGTCTTTCGCTAGTAACGGTGTGCGGAGCTTGGTATATGCTGAACAAAACAAACGGACAAACAATACCTGTCGCCGCAGTACAGGGTTCGCAGGAGGGTCTGAAGAAAAACTCCCAGACCACCGTGCAGGCAGCAGAGGAGTATTCCGCGCTTATCTCTCAGATACCTGAAAATTCTGCTGAACTTGTACTTTTGCCTGAAACGGCTTTTCCCTGCGAACTGTCTGAAAATGTAGTAAATATGCTGCCAAACGATACGCCGGATATCGTCACAGGCTGTATATATGAAAGCGGCGGCAAGCGTTATAACTGCCTTGCTCCGCTTAGGTGTTCTGACAGCGTGCATCTCAAACAGGTGCTTGTGCCGCTTGGCGAGTATACGCCTTTTTTCAAACTAAGCGGCTTTACCTCACTGACTCCCTCCAAAACAGACGACTGCATTTTCGTCGGCGGCAGAAAATACGCTGCTTCCATATGTATTGAAAGTATCTATTCTTCGCTGCTTT
Source organism: uncultured Clostridia bacterium (assembly GCA_947629275.1). GTDB lineage: Bacteria > Bacillota > Clostridia > Oscillospirales > Ruminococcaceae > UBA7477. The sequence continues at coordinate 4,844 of CANRDG010000052.1, forward strand.
CCAAACAGATATCCGACGGCGGCAGCATGATACTCATGTCTACGAATGATTCGTGGTTCAAAAACAGTTTCGCCAGAGAGGTACATTTCCGTCACAGCATTTTAAGAGCCGTTGAGTACGACAGAAGCCTTTTGCGCAGCGGTAATTGCGGCATTTCCGCTCTGATAGACAGAAACGGATTTGTCACTGCCGCACAGTACGGCAAACAGGGTACTTTCATAACCGCAAACGCAGAACTTTCCGATACGCGAACGCCGTATTCCGTGTGGGGCAATATCTTTCAGCTGCCTGCGCTTCTTTTTGTGATACGTTTTTACGTTCTGACAGCAGTTATAAAATTGATAAAATATTTTGAAAATAGGCGCAGCATATAATGGCAATGTATAATATCAGCCGCCGCGGTTACAATAAAGCTGTCAGACATATGTTCCCCTGACAAATATATGCATATATCGAAAGGATAGAAATTATATGTTGAAAAGAATATTGAGTGCAGCTGCCGCGGCAGTTCTTGCGTGCTCTATGCTTGCAAGCTGCTCAGGCAGAGATACCAACAGCAACGGCGATAAGGTATCTTCAAATGATACTTCATCATCAGCCGCTGCGACGACCACAACTAATTCGTCAGCTTCATCTGACAATGTTACCTCCAGGACCGACAGTTCAAGCAAAAGCGATAATTCCTCTAAAAAGGACGACAGCGACACGGTGGCAGATGACATCGGCTCTACAGTCGGCGATGTTGCAAGCGATGTCGGCGATGCAGCAAAAGATACCGTTGACGGCGCGACCGATATAGTTGACGATATAGTAAGATAATAAAAGCAAGTTTTGTTTGCAACGGCAGTCTGTTTTATAATAGGCTGCCGTTTTATTGCGCTATACTGCGTAAAATAAGGTTTTGCGGTTGACAAGTCGGTACTTTGTGTGTTATAATAAAAACATAAATAATTTTATTATAATTTTTATGTCCTTGTCGATATGCATACCAAAAGGTCTGCTCCCGACGTATCGGACAATTATCTTTTTAGTTTTAATAATTTTTTTAGCGAAAAGAGGACTGTAAATGAATACTAATGCACGCGAACTGCTCTGTAAAAAGTTTATTGAAAACAATACGATAAAGCCCGAGCTTTTCGATAATTACATAGTTAAAAAAGGTCTGCGTAACGCCGATGGTACGGGCGTTGTAGCAGGTCTTACAAATATCTGTAACGTTCACGGATATGTGGTAAATGAGGGCGAAAAATCACCTATCGAGGGTGAACTTATTTATCGCGGCTATAATATACGGGATCTGGTCAGCAATGTTGTTAAAGAAAACAGATTCGGCTATGAGGAGATAGTCTATCTGCTGCTTATGGGTGATCTGCCCTCGCAGCACGAGCTTGAGGTGTTCAAATCGCTGCTTGCCGCCAACAGGGAACTGCCCGATTCTTTCTTTGAGGATATGATACTTAAAAATCCCTCGAGAAATATTATGAATCAAATGGGTCGAAGTGTTCTTTCACTGTATTCTTATGACGATAACCCCGAAAGCACCTCGCCCGATTATGAAATGGCTACCGCAGTTTCTATAATCGCCAAAATGCCCACAATAATGGTGTCTGCATGGCAGGTAAAGAACAGATACTTCAATAACGAAAGTATGCATATGCACCCGCTTATAAAGTCGCAGTCTACCGCAGAATCCATTTTGTCTACCATTCGCCCGGACAGAGTGTTTACCGACGAAGAAGCAAAACTTTTGGATATAATGCTCATGTTGCACGCCGAGCATGGCGGAGGAAATAACTCTACGTTTGCCTGCCGCGTTCTTACATCTTCCGGTACAGACCCGTATGCAGCATATTCTGCCGCAATAGGATCTCTGAAAGGCTACCGTCATGGCGGCGCAAATGCCAAAGTTACCGAGATGCAGGATATTATCAAGCAAAATGTTCATAACTGGGACGACGAGGGCGAAGTTGCCGATTTCCTGCGCAAGATAATGCGTAAGGAAGCAGGAGACGGCACGGGTCTTATATACGGTATGGGTCATGCTGTATATACCCTTTCCGACCCCAGAGCAGTAATACTTCGCGAAAGCGCCGAGAAACTCGCAAAGAATACAGAATTTGAGGCGGAGTTCAGACTGCTGCATAATATAGAAAAACTTACGCCCCAGCTTTTCAAGGAGATAAGAGGCGTGGATAAGGTAATGTGTGCAAATGTCGATATGTATTCGGGTCTTGTGTATAGAATGCTCAAAATACCGCAGGATCTCTTTACACCGCTGTTTGCCGTATCGCGTATGGCAGGCTGGTCGGCGCATAGGTTTGAGGAAATAGTTACAGGCAAGAAGATAATCAGACCTGCCTATAAGTCGGTGCTGCATAAGCGTAAATATGTTCCTATCAGCGAAAGATAAATTTTTTGCTCAAAGCCCTTTAAAAATTTATTGAAATATGTTATAATATAACCGAGTGTATATTTTTACATTCGGTTATTTTGTCATTTTGCTGAAAGGGGTGTCGGATATGAAGCTGAAAAAAATATTGACAGCTTGTATTTTGTGTGCTTCTTTGACTTTCAGCGGATGTTCGTTCGGCTCCTTTTCGGTAGATACCCTGTTGCAAGCCCCAAAACTTTCCAAAGAGCAGGAAGGAATATATGATGCTCTGATGAAAAGTACAGGCAACAATATTGCTCTTAAATACCCCAAAAGCGGCAGTAACCGCAGCGCGTATATGGTAGCGAATATAGACGACGAACCTACCGAAGAGGCAATAGTTTTCTATGAGTTTAACAATACACTGCCTAACGTTGGCAATACAGATGCCGCAGATGCAGGCGTAAGGCTGTGCGTGCTCGATAAAAACGAAAAGGGCGAGTGGCAGGCAGTTTCCGACAGAGCAGGCGCAGGTACTGACGTTGACAGGATAATAGTTTCAAAGCTCGACGGCAGTGGCAATATAAGCGTGATTGTCGGATATTCAACGCTTTCAATAAATGAAAAGGTAATGGAAGTGTATAATTATTCGCAGAGTGATCTTACGCTTGCGGCTCAGGACAGCTACAGCGTAATGGAAACACTAGATATAGACAACGACGGATATAATGAGATAATAACAGTGCAGTCGGGCGGCGATAACGGTCTTGCCACCGCATCTCTGCTCAGTATGTCTGACGGTCAGATAGTCAAGACCAACATAATCAATATGTCCGAGAGATTCCAGTCGGTGGCCTCGTATGTTAAAGGCAAACTTACAGAGTATAACAAAGCGTTGTTTATAGACTGCCGCTATGACGAGAGCAGATTGCAGACAGAGTTCCTTTATTATAAGTACGATTCACTGCAAAACCCTGTGGCAAAAATGGGCAGCGACCTTGCAGACCTTACTGTCCGTCCCGATGGATATTATTCTACCGATATGGATAACGACGGCATTGTAGAGATACCGACTGTGAAGCCTATGCCGGGGTATGAGCTTTTAGCCCCCGAAGAGCAGATGTACCTTACAACATGGAACGCCTACAGAGATTATTATGAACTTTACCCCAAGTATGTCGGGTACTATTCCATTTCGGGAGGATATATGCTGAGTTTCCCCGAAGAATGGCAAAGCGCCGTTACAGTAAAGCGTGATGCCATAACGGGTGAAGCGGTGTTTTATGTGTTTGATACGTCTTTGGAAGAAACAAAGCAGGAATTTATGCGTATCACAATAAGCTCACGCGACGATGCAGAGGAGTATGAAAAAAGAGGCTATAACAGGATAACCTCTGTAGGCCAGATAGACTACCTTGTAAGATTTTCGGGCAGTATGGAAGACGTTGACCTTTCAAAAATAAAAAGCAGATTTTATGTGATCTCGTAACGGAATAACAAAACGATAAATTTATAGGATAGGAGAGATATGTATGAGAAAGATCCTTGTGTGTGAAGATGAAGACTCTATAAGGGAATTTGTAGTGCTGAACCTGAAACGGAGCGGCTATGATGTCATCAGTGTGAATAACGGCGAAGACGCGATCAAAGCATACGATGCCGCACCCGGAACGTTTGACGTTGCATTGCTGGATATAATGATGCCCGGCATAGACGGCATACAGGTGTGCAAAATGCTTCGCGAAAAAAGCGAAACTATGGGAATAATCATGCTTTCGGCAAAATCGCAGGAAATAGATAAGGTGTCGTCTCTGATGATAGGCGCCGACGACTATATTACAAAGCCGTTTTCAATATCCGAACTTGTCGCAAGGGTAGATGCCGTTTGCCGCAGAGTAAATATTTCCCATTCAAAGCCCGAGAGCAATTCTACAATAGTTTCAGGCCCGTTTACTCTCAACCTTAAAAGCAGAACAGTCTACCGTGACGGTCAGCAGATAGACCTTACACAGGTAGAGTATCAGATAATGGAGTATTTCTTCAAAAACCAAAATACCGCCCTCGACCGCACAAGTATTCTCAACCATATCTGGGGAGATTCATACTACGGCGACGATAAGATAGTAGACGTAAATATCCGCCGTATTCGTATGAAAATAGAGAAAGAACCCTCAAATCCGCAGTATATACTTACAATATGGGGTTACGGCTATAAGTGGAGCGCCCCCGGGAATTAACATAACGCAAAATTTTACGAAAGGGAAGTGTAACAGTGGCTAAGGTCAGAAGAAAGAACAGCATAACCACGCGCTGGGCAGTAAATAACCTCGGCGTTGTAATTGTTATACTCCTCATAATAGATGTAATTGCCGCCGTGCTGATAAGGTACTATTATTATAACTCCGCCCAGCAGTATGTGATGAACCAGATGAGCATAATAACAAGCGCAATTGAGCGTTACGCCAGCGACGGCACTACTAATTATAACTCCGAGATACGCGGCATTATAGAAAACTATGAGCATAAGAACCAAATTGAACTTATGGCTATAGACCACGACGACCAGATAGCGCTTACTTCATCGGGCTTTTCACCGCAGGGGCAGCCTGATATGTCCGACTTTGATATGGCAAGGTCGTCTGAAAACGGCTCTGCAATAGTCAATACAAAGCTGCCGTCGGGCGAAAAAGTAATGGCTTATACCTGCATGATACCGCCGCTCGGAAGTGAATTTCAGGCTATCAGAATGATGGTCTCTATAGAAAAAGTGGACAGGCAGATAATGCTTTTCATATTTGTAATAACGCTTGTGCTTGCCGCAATAGTCGCGCTTATGGTTTTTACGGGCAGATTTTTCGTCCGCTCTATAGTAAACCCTGTCCGCGACGTGAATATGTTTGCAAGAAAGATAGCAACGGGTGATTTTTCTCAGCGGCTTGTAAAAGACCGCGACGACGAGCTTGGCGAGCTTTACGACAGTATAAACTATATGGCTAACGAGCTTTCAAATACAGAAGCTATGAAAAATGAGTTTATATCATCGGTGTCGCACGAGCTGCGAACGCCGCTTACCGCTATAAAGGGCTGGAGCGAAACTCTTCTGGATATGAGCGACGATAAAGAGACTATTGAAAAAGGCATGAAGGTCATAATCGGTGAGACCGAAAGGCTTTCAGATATGGTTGAAGAGCTGCTTGACTTTTCACGTATTCAAGACGGCAGACTGCTGCTGAATAAAGCTACCATTGATATTCTTGCCGAGCTCGGCGAAACTGTGCTTATCTATAAAGAAAGAGCCAAGAAACTGGGCATGACGCTTGAATATTACGAACCCGAAATGCTGCCGTTCGTATACGGCGACAGAAACAGGCTGAAACAGGTGTTTATCAATATCGTTGATAACGCCGTAAAATATTCAGATGCAGGAGATACCATATCTGTAGAAGCTTTTGAGGAGGACGGCGATATAGTCATTTCGGTTTCCGATACGGGCATAGGTATTTCAGAAGATGACCTGCCTAAAGTAAAAACAAAATTTTTCAAAGCCGAGCAGACAAGACGCGGCTCGGGCATAGGTCTTGCAGTTGCGGACGAGATAATCAGAATGCATTCGGGTACGCTTACAGTTAAAAGCGAGCTTGGCGTGGGTACTACCGTGGTAATAACCCTGCCTGCTATCGAGCCCGCAAATCAGGGCAAAAAGGATAAAACAGAAACCATAAACGTTGAACTTATCACCAACAACGATGAAAGGACTACCATATATGAGCAGCAAGACGGAAAAGACAGCTGATAACGGCTGTAAGTTCAAGTCAAAAATAGGCGGTCAGGCGCTTATTGAGGGCGTTATGATGCGCGGTATTTATAAGTCCGCAATGGCTTGCAGGCTTCCCAGCGGAGAGATAGACCTTGAAACGTGGGACATAAAGAACGGAAAGAATATGCCGTGGTATAGAAAAGTACCGTTTCTTCGCGGTATATTCAACTTTGCAATAACCTTTACCGAGGGCTATAAGTGCCTTTCAAAGTCCGCCGACAAATCAATGCAGGGCTTAGAGGAAGAGCCGCAGTCGAAGTTTGAAAAATGGCTCGATGAAAAGCTCGGCGACAAACTAGGCGCTGCGGTCTCGGTGGTCGGCATGGTGCTTGGTATTGCACTGGCAGTGTTGCTGTTCGTGTTCTTGCCGTCAGGGCTCACAAAGCTGCTATCAAAGTTCGTAAAAATAAATTCAGTCGTAAAAACAATAATAGAGGGCGTAATAAAAATAGCGATATTTGTGCTTTTTATGTGGCTTACAAGCCTTATGCCCGACATGAAGATAATGTACCGTTACCATGGCGCAGAGCATAAAACTATAGCTTGCTATGAGGCAGGCGAGGAACTCACCCCCGACAACGTAAAAAAGCATATCCGCTTCCACCCGAGATGCGGAACCAGCTTTATGTTCCTTATTCTTCTTATCAGTATAATAATCTTCTCGCTTTTGCACCTGCCGTGGGATAATATTCTTTTGAGAATGTGCTTTAAACTTGCGCTTTTGCCCATAATAGTGGGTATAGGGTATGAATTCATACGGCTTGCAGGGCGGTACGACAACTGGTTTACAAAGGCTTTTTCTGCGCCGGGACTGTGGCTGCAAAGAATTACCACAAAAGAACCCGACGAAAAGCAGATAGAGTGTGCCATAGCCGCGCTGAAAGCAGTAATTCCCGAAGATACCGAGGAGGACAGATGGTAGACCGCAGAGATCTTTATGAATGTTGCGTAAAAACGCTTGAAGAAAAAGGCTTTGATACCGCCGACTTTGACGTAAGATGTATATTTTCAGACGTTATGCAGGAAAGAAATTTTATCAAAAACGGCGCGCCGATAAGTGAAGATAATGCCGAGCATATCAAAAGTCTTACCGCAAAATACGCAGA
>CANRDG010000053.1 GCA_947629275.1 uncultured Clostridia bacterium
GGCGTAACGCTGGAGATGCTGAAGAATTTCAAAAACATATTCGTTGTTGCCTGCGGAACAGCTATGCACGCGGGAATTGTCGGAAAGTACGTTATTGAAAAACTGGCGCGAGTATCAGTTACCGTTGACGTTGCATCTGAGTTCAGATACAGAAATCCCATTCTTTCTGCCGAGGATCTTGTTATACTTGTTTCGCAGTCGGGCGAAACGGCTGACACCAAAGAGGCTCTGCGGCTTTCAAAAGAGAGGGGAGCTAAGACTCTTGCTATAGTAAATGTAAAGGGCTCTTCTATAGCGCGTGAGGCTGACTATGTTCTGTATACCCATGCAGGACCTGAAATTTCCGTTGCATCTACCAAGGCTTATATGGTGCAGATAGCGGTGTTCTATCTTATAGCGTTTGAACTGGCATATGCAAAAGGACAGATAGACGAAGCAGAGTGCCGTAGACTTACCAAGGAGCTTTCAAGCGTACCTAAGTTTATAGACGTTATTTTAGCGCAGAAAGACAACTGCCAGTATGTTGCTTCTAAACTTGTGAACGCCGAAAACCTGCTTTATATAGGCAGAGGACTTGACTATGCGCTTAGTATGGAAGGTTCACTGAAACTTAAAGAAATATCGTATATACATTCGGAATCTTATGCGGCAGGCGAGCTGAAACACGGTACTATTTCGCTTGTTACCGACCAGATGCCCGTTATTGCGGTGGTAACGCAGAGAGACCTGTTTGACAAGACGATAAGCAACGTTAAGGAAGTTAAGGCGAGAAAAGCGCAGACGTTTATAGTTACGCACCAGTATATAAACATTGACGATGATGTTGCAGACTATAAGATAGGCATACCTACAATTGACGATATGCTTATGCCGATGCTTGCTGTAGTGCCGCTCCAGCTGATAGCGTATTATACATCTGTTCTCAGGGGCAACGATGTTGACAAGCCGAGAAACCTTGCTAAATCGGTAACGGTAGAATAATTGAGTTTTTGCGGTTCGTTCGTTTTGGGCGAACCGTTCGCATTTTAATAAATTGTAAATTTTTTATGAAATTATGTTCACAATTTATTGCTATATTATTTTGAATGTTTTATAATAGAATTTAATTTGAATTGTGAATGACAGGAGGAGAGCCTATGCTGAAAAGTATGACAGGTTTTGGCAGAGAGAGGGTCATGCTTGATACCAAAGAGATAATAGTTGAGATAAAGTCAGTAAATTCGCGGTATTATGAGTTTTCTGCAAAATATCCGCGCGCGTATGGCTACATAGAGGACAAGCTGAAAAGCCTTTTGGCAGGAAAAATATCACGCGGCAAAGTTGAAGTTTCGGTTTCGGTGTTCAACCGTGTGGGAACTGATGCGGAGATTGAAATAAACGAAGCGCTTGCCAAGCAGTATGTAGATGCCCTGCGTGGCGCAGGAGATTCGCTTTCTTTGGCTGATGACCTTACGCTTACGTCAATAATGCGGCTTAATGACATTTTTACGATAAAGAAAACCGTCGAGGACGAAGAAGAAGTTTGGTCGCAGATAAAGGCTGTAGCAGAGACGGCTCTCGATAAGTTCATACAGATGAGAACTACAGAGGGTGGCAAGATGTACGATGATATATCTTCGCGGCTGGACTATATTGAAAAGCAGGTCGGCGAGGTGGAGAAGCTTTCACCCGAGACTACAAAGGCTTATATGCAAAGGCTTACCGAGCGCATAAGAGAGATAGTTGAGGACAGAAACATTGACGATTCGCGCGTGCTGACCGAAGCTGCGATATTCAGCGAAAAAACTGCCGTTGACGAGGAGACCGTTCGTCTGAGAAGCCACATAGCGCAGTACAGGCAGCTTTTGCAAAGCAGTGAACCCGTTGGAAGAAAGCTTGATTTCCTCACGCAGGAGCTTAACAGAGAAGTAAACACCATTGGTTCAAAGTGTCAGGATCTTGAAATAACTAAAATCGTTGTTGACCTGAAAAGCGAGATCGAAAAGATACGCGAGCAGATACAGAACGTGGAATAGACGGTGAATTTATGCAGCTGATAAATATAGGATATGGCAATATGGTTTCGTCGGAAAGACTGGTGGCGGTGGTAAGTCCCGATTCTGCGCCGATAAAACGCATTATTTCTGATGCCAAGGACAGGGGACTGCTGATAGATGCCACTTATGGCAGAAAAACGCGCTCGGTGATAGTTACCGACAGCGACCATGTTATACTTTCGGCTATAACTCCGCAGGCGGTCGGCGGTCATGTTGAAAAAGAGGAGAGCTGATATGCTACAGGAAGTTAACAAAAAAGGTATGCTCTTTGTGGTTTCTGCGCCTTCGGGCGGAGGAAAAGGCACGATAATCAAGAGGGTGTTCAATGACCCCGAAAAGGTGCATTATTCGGTTTCCGCTACCACACGCGCCCCTCGTGATGAGGATAAAGACGGAGTAACTTACCATTTTATGAGCAGAGAAAATTTTGAGCAGCTTATAGAGCGTGACGAATTTTTAGAATATGCAGAGTATTGCGGCAACTACTATGGTACTTTGAAGTCGCAAGTTACCGCAAATATAGAAAGCGGCAAAGACGTTCTTTTGGAAATTGAAACAAAAGGCGCTTTCAATATAAAAAAAGCCATGCCAGAGGCTGTGCTGATATTTATAATACCGCCGTCCATGAAAGAACTGCGGCGCAGGCTTACAAGGCGCGGCACCGAGGACGAGGAAACTATAAATAAACGCATGGAACAGGCGGCAAACGAGATACGTCTTGCGGAAAAATACGATCATATAATTATAAACGGCGACCTTGATGAAGCCGTTGCAGACCTTGCGGCTGTTTGTAAAGCTGCAAGAATAAAACGAAACGCAAAAAATATTATTGACGAGGTGTTGAAAAATGCTTAGACCGGCAGCATCACAGCTACTGAAAAACGGAGAAAGCCCTTATTCACTGGTAATTGCGGTGGCTAAGAGGGCGAGAGAAATAACGGACGATGCCATTGAAAACAAGATACATCTTGAACAGAAGGCAGTTAAAACGGCTGTTGAAGAACTTGCAAACGGCGAATACAAGATGTACGAAAAGAAAGCCAACTAAACGGGAAAAACGAGAAGAGGAGAATAGGTTTGCTCGCAGCAGAACAACTTGCGGCTGATGTGGCAGTAAGCTGCGCCGCTTATAGCTTTGATGCACTTTACAGCTACAGTGTCCCAAGTCAGATGTATGACACGCTGAAATGTGGTGCAAGGGTGCTTGTGCCGTTCGGCAAGGGGAATGTAAAGCGCATAGGTTTTGTTGTAAGGATATATGCGCAAATCGATGAGGCGGAGCTTAAACCTGTTTTCAAAGTTCTTGAAGATCAGCCGCTTATAAACAACGAGCTGATAAAGCTTGTTTTATGGCTTAAAGAAAATACTTTTTGTACATATTTCGATGCATACAAAGCCATAGTCCCGGCAGGGTTCTCATATCGCTACACGCAAAGATATACGCTGGCGAATATGGCTATTGAATGTGAGCTTACGCCTAAGGAGCAGAAAATCGTAGATGCTCTGAAACTCGCCTGTGACCCGAAAGACGTTGACGAGATACTCGATAACGACGATGATCCCGAAAAGATAAAGATAATCAAAAGCCTTATCGACAAGGGAGTTATAGAGCAGGAGGACAATATAAAACGGCGCGTTGGCGATGAGACCGTAAAAATGGTATCGCTGACCGATAGTTTTATTGAAGATCCGTCGGTATATACCGTTACGCCGAAGCAGAAAAAAGTTGTTGAATTTCTGCTTGAAAATTTGGCTGCTTCTGTTAAAGAACTGCTTTATGCAACGGGCGTTACACAGACTATTATTAAAAATCTGGTTAAAAACGGCATAGCTTATGAGTACGAATATGAATCCCTCAGAAGCGTAGATATGCTGTCAGGCGGCGAAGAACTGCATACAGATGAGCTTGAGCTTAACGATGAGCAGCAGCGCGCATATGACGGTATATCGGCGCTTGTAGATGCAGGCAAACCGTGCGGCGCGCTATTGTACGGCGTTACAGGCAGCGGAAAAACTTCCGTATTTATAAAGCTTATCGAGCATACTCTAAGCATAGGCAAAACGGCTCTTGTGCTTATTCCGGAAATATCTCTCACGCCGCAGACTGTAGGCAAATTCAGGGCATATTTCGGCGATACCGTGGCAGTTATACATTCAAATCTTTCGCTTGGGCAGAGGGTAGACGAATACAAACGGCTGAAAAGCGGCAAGGCAAAAATAGCCGTCGGCACAAGAAGCGCGGTATTTGCGCCTTTGGAGAACATAGGGATAATAATCATAGACGAGGAGGGCGAACACAGCTACAAGTCTGAAAGCTCTCCGAGATACCATGCAAGAGATGTGGCGATTCAGCGCTGCGGACATAACAACGCAACTTTGCTGCTGGCTTCCGCAACGCCGTCGCTTGAAACATATTATTACGCAAAAACAGGCAGATTTCACTATTTTGAGCTTAACCAGAGGTTTTCGGGTGCGCTGCTGCCCGATGTGGCAGTCGTTGACATGGAGACCGAAAGAGAAATGGGCTGCGAGGGTGCTTTAAGTGGCGCGCTTATAGATGAGATAACCAAAACTTTGGAAAGAAAAGAACAGGCGATACTGCTTATAAACAGGCGCGGCTACAGCCCGCATTTTACCTGCCGCGAATGCAGAACGGTGGTGCAGTGTCCACATTGCAGCATACCGCTTACATACCACAAGGCAAACGGCAGACTTATGTGCCACTACTGCGGATATTCAAGTTCTGCTAATATTACCTGTGGGTGCGGCTGCAAAGACTTTTCAATGGGCGGCAGCGGCACGCAGAGAATTGAGGACGTGCTGTCAGAGCAGTTTCCGAATGCAAAAATTTTGCGAATGGACGCTGATACTACGTCATCGCGGTTTGCATATGAGAAGAATTTTCAGGCGTTCGCGCATGGCGAGTATGACATAATGCTCGGCACGCAAATGATAGCCAAAGGCATAGATTTTCCAACTGTAACGCTTGTGGGCGTGCTTTCGATAGATAACTTACTTTATATGGGCGATTTTCGCAGCTCTGAAAGAACTTTTTCGCTGATAACTCAGGTAGTCGGCAGAGGCGGCAGAGGTGAAAAGCGCGGCAGAGCGCTTCTGCAAACGTCAAGCCCCGACCATTACGTTATAGAGCTTGCGGCGAAGCAGGATTACAAGAGCTTTTTCGAGCAGGAGATAAGTTTCAGAAAAACGCTCATTTATCCGCCGTTTTGTGACCTTTGTATAATAGGTCTGAGCGGTGTTGCAGATGAAAAGGTAAGGGCGGCGGCAAAGCATTTTTCGCTTCTTCTTGCCAAAAATAAAAACAGGTGCGAAACAAAGCTTCCGCTGTATGTGCTTGGTCCGTCGCAGTATTCGGTAGGCAAGGTAAACAACAGATACAGATACAAGCTCATACTGAAATGCAAAAACAACCGCGTTACCAGAAAGCTTATTGCCGATACGTTGTCAGATTTTCTGAAAGAACGAGAATACTCCGATATACGCATTTTTGCTGATATGAATGGTGATATAATATAAAATGAAGGGTGTTAATATGGCTAAGAGGATAATATTCAATAAATCAGAACCTATTCTTCATAAGGTGTGCAAGCCTGTTACGGTGTTTGACGAAAAACTTGCTAAACTTCTTGACGATATGCATGAAACGCTTACAGCAGCCGAGGGAGTAGGTCTTGCTGCCCCGCAGGTGGGTTTTCTCAAAAGACTTTGCGTTATCGATGCAGGCGAGGGTTACTATGAGCTTATAAATCCCGAAATACTGGAGTATTCGGGCACGCAGAGAGACGTTGAGGGCTGCCTTTCCTGCCCGAACGAGTGGGGATATGTGACGAGACCTATGCACGTTAAGTTCAAAGCTCAGGACAGAAACGGCATATGGTATGAAAAAGAAGTCGAGGGTCTTTTTGCAAGAGCCGTATGCCATGAACTTGATCACCTTGAGGGCAGACTGTTCGTTGACCTTATCGAAGAATACGTTGAAAGATAACTGCATACAATAACTTCAAAGACGGAGATCGGTTTTATGAAGATCGTTTTTATGGGAACGCCTGATTTTGCCGTTCCTACGCTGGAGGCTCTTTATAACAGTGGGCATGAGGTGTGCGCGGTGTTTACGCAGCCGGACAAACCTACCGGCAGAGGCTACAAGATGAAAGCATCGCCTGTAAAGGAGATGGCTTTACAGCATGGTACGCCCGTTCATCAGCCCGAAAGCCTTAAAAAATCCCCCGATATTGCCGTGGAAATATTAAGCAAATATCAGCCCGACCTTATAATCGTGGCGGCTTATGGAAAGATACTGCCGAAAGAAGTGCTTGAATTTCCTAGGTTTGGCTGTATAAACGTTCACGGATCGCTTCTGCCGAAGTACAGAGGAGCTGCGCCGATACAGAGAAGCGTTCTAAACGGCGACAGGGTAACGGGAATTACGGTAATGCAAATGGGCGAGGGTCTTGATACGGGAGATATCCTGCTGCAAAGTGAAACGGACATAGGCATTAACGAAACTTCTGCGGAACTTTTTGAAAGACTTTCTAAGATTGGCGCGCAGCTTATAATTGATGCGCTGGGCAGGCTTACAGAGCTTACCCCTATACCGCAAAACGACGAATTTTCAAGCTATGCGCCTATGCTCAGTAAGGATATGTGTGAGATAGATTTTACAAAAGATGCGTACTTTGTAAACAAGCATATCTGCGGACTTTCAGACTGGCCGTGCGCCGTTACAAGCGTAAGAGGAAAGCGAATTAAAGTTTATAAAAGCGAACTTGTCAGTGAGGACGAGATACTGGGTGCGCCGGGGCAGCTTATCAATGCCGAGAAATTCATTGTTGCCTGCGGAAAAGGCAGCGTAAGGTTCGTTGTTGTGCAGGCAGAGGGTGCTAAGAGAATGTCGTCGGAAGATTTTGTAAGAGGCAGACATCTGACCAACGGCGAGATTATAGGTAATTCGTAATTTTTTAATTGAATTTTGTACTTTTTGAAAGGAAGATAGATATGCCGTTCGTATATTGGTATGACTGGACTATACTGCTGATGATACCTGCCATTCTGTTTGCACTGTACGCTCAGAGCAAGGTTAATTCATCGTACAAGAAGTATTCAACATATTACAGCCGCAAAGGTTATACGGCAGCGCAGGTAGCAAGAATGATACTTGACAGCAACGGACTTAATGATGTAAACATCGAAAGAATACCCGGTCAGCTTACGGACAACTACAACCCTACAGACAATACCGTTCACCTTTCTGATTCTGTGTTTGATAGCACCTCGGTCGCTGCGATAGGCGTTGCGGCGCACGAGTGCGGTCACGCAGTACAACATTCAGAAGGCTATGTGCCGATAAAGATCCGCTCGGCAATAATACCGATAACTAATTTCGGCGCAAGGTTTTCAACTTTGTTTATAATGATAGGTCTTGTAATTGCAGGGTTTTCGTATCAGTCAAACAATGAAACTGGCATAAGGATAGCATTTTTCGGCGTGGCGCTGTATGCGCTTGTTGCGATTTTCCAGCTTGTTACGCTGCCCGTTGAGTTCAACGCAAGTTCGCGCGCTTTAAAAACGCTTGAAAGTTATGATATACTACAGTCCGACGAGCTTGTAGGCGCAAGAAAGGTGCTTTCGGCTGCCGCGCTTACCTATGTTGCGGCGCTTGCTTCTACACTTATGACGCTTTTGAGGCTGTTTATTATAGTTGCCGGCAGAAGCAACAACCGCCGAAGATAGCATGGCAGATCCGAGAGAAACAGCGTTTCGCCTGCTTTACAATTGCAGGCACAGCGGCGCGTATTCAAATATCGCGTTTGACAGCTATATAAGCAAGGGCTCGCTTACCGATGAGGAAAAACGCTTTGCGGCGGCTTTGGCATACGGCACTTTGGAAAGGCTTGTAACGCTTGACAGGATAATTTCAGAGCGTTCAAAAATACCCGTGGACAAGCTTTCAAACGAGGCTGTATGTGTGCTGCAAATGGGGCTGTATCAGCTTTTGTATATGAAGTCGGTGCCGCAGAGCGCCGCAGTAAACGAGTCTGTAAGGCTTGTAAAGCATATGATGAAAAATCCTTCTGCGGCAGGCTTTGTAAACGGTGTTCTGAGAAGCTTTATAAGAGACGGTATGCCGCTGCCAAAACCGAGCAATAAAGAAGACGAGCTTTCGCTTGAATATTCATGCCCGCGGTGGCTCGTACATAAATGGCTAAATGAATACGGTGAAAAAACTGCTCTTTCGCTTTTAGAAAGCTCTGTAGGCAAGCCGCCTGTAACGCTGAGAGCAAATACTTTGAAGTGTTCGGAACAGGAACTTGTCGATGCGCTTTCGCGTGACGGTTTACAGGCTGCTGTTAATGATAAAATACCCGGCTGTGTTCAGCTTCTGAGCGGCGGAGACATAGAAAATACGCAGGCTTATAAAAACGGGCTGTTCCATGTTCAGGATATATCTTCACAGATATGTTGTATGGCTCTTGCCCCCAAAGAGGGCGATACTTTGATAGATGTGTGCTCCGCGCCCGGCGGCAAGGCGTTTACCTGCGCCGAGCTTATGAAAGACAGCGGCAGTTTATTCGCCCTTGATCTTCATGAAAAAAGGGTTTCGCTTATAAAAAGCGGTGCTGAAAGGCTTGGAATAAAATGCATTACAGCGGCGGCAAACGATGCGCGAAAAGTAAATGCTTCTTTGCCAAAGGCTGATAAAGTGCTTTGCGATGTTGTATGCTCAGGGCTTGGGGTAATTAGGCGCAAACCCGAGATAAAGTATAAAAAGCCCGAAGAGCTTACACGGCTGCCGGAGATACAGTATGAGATACTGAAAACTTCCGCGCAGTATGTTAAAGACGGCGGCGTGCTTGTGTATTCTACCTGTACTGTTTCAAAAGCTGAAAACGAGCAGGTGGTAGAAAAGTTTTTGCAGGAAAACAAAGGCTTCACGCCTGCTGAAGTTTGCGATAAGTTGGGGCTTAAAGGGCCGTTTGTGACTATGACTCCCGAAATGTTCGGCGGCGACGGTTTCTTTATCGCAAAGCTTAAAAAAGACGGTTGACATAAAGAGGTGTGCTATGCGGCAGACTGTTTTGATAAACGGAAAAACTGATATTCTGAGCATGACTTTGCCCGAGCTTGAAGAAACGCTTGAAAGCATGGGCGAAAAGAAATTCAGGGCGAGACAGATATATGAGTGGCTGCACGTTAAGCAAGTGGTGGATTTTTCCTCTATGACCAATCTTTCTGCACAGTTAAGAGCGCGACTTGACGAATTTTTTTGTATAAATTCACTATTTATTGCTAAAAGGCTTGCCTCTTGCACCGATAATACGTTAAAATATCTATATAGGCTTTATGACGGCGAGCACGTTGAGTCTGTACTTATGGAATATGAGCACGGAAACACCTTGTGTATATCGACCCAGGTGGGGTGCAAAATGGGTTGCAGTTTTTGCGCTTCAACAAAGGCAGGCTTTTGCAGAGATCTTTTGCCGTCTGAAATGCTGATGCAGATTTATACCGCCCAGCGCGACAGCGGAAGGAAAATTTCGGGTGTGGTGCTTATGGGCATAGGCGAGCCGCTTGACAATTATGATAACGTGGTAAGGTTTTTTGAGCTTGTTTCTTCTCCCGAGGGAATGAATATAAGCCTGCGGCACGTTTCGCTCTCCACCTGCGGGCTTGTGCCGAAGATATATGAGCTTGCCAAACTGAAATTGGGCATTACTCTTTCGGTTTCGCTCCATTCGGCAGATAACGAGTCTAGAAGCAGTATAATGCCTGTAAATAATAAATATGATATATATGAGCTTGTCACCGCCTGCCGCGATTACTTCAAAGCCACAGGCAGACGCGTAAGCTTTGAGTATGCGGTGATAGAGGGCGTGAACGACAGCTATGAAGATGCAAAAAAGCTGGCAGCGCTTTTAGACGGCATGATGTGCCATGTAAATCTTATTCCCGTAAACAAAATAGACGAGAGGGATTACAGGTCGTCAAGGCGGTCAACAATGAGATTTAAGGAAACGCTTGAAAAGTTAAAAATGAATGTAACTGTAAGGCGTACCTTGGGAGCGGATATAAACGCAGCCTGCGGTCAGCTGAGAAGGCAGTATGGCATATAGGTATATTATCAGGCGACATTGTTCGCTTTCTGACATAAAGAGGTGACATATTTTGTTTGTTTGTGCGGCAAGTGATATCGGTATGAAACGCAAAGAAAATCAGGACAGCTTTTTATTCAGCTCATTCGACGACGGCGCTGTATGCGCTGTGGTGTGCGACGGCATGGGCGGTGCAGGTTTTGGCAGCCTTGCAAGCAGCATCGCTGTTAATGCCGTTCATGACAGGATAAAGCAGAATTACCGCAGCAGCTTCAGCCCGATGAGCATGAAAAATCTGCTCGTTACCGCGGTATCTGCGGCGAATACGCTGATATACAAAAAAGCTGACGAGGAGCAGGAGAAAAAGGGCATGGGCACTACCTGTGTTGCGGCAATTGTGAAAGACGATATTGCGTATATAGCAAGTGTCGGAGATTCAAGAGCGTATCATCTTTCTTCGGGCGGCATTGAGCAGGTGACTGTTGACCATACCTATGTTGAGATGCTTTACGAGCAGGGCAAAATAAACAAAGAAGAGATCTCCACACACGATATGCGGCACTATA
This sequence comes from uncultured Clostridia bacterium, assembly GCA_947629275.1. Lineage (GTDB taxonomy): Bacteria > Bacillota > Clostridia > Oscillospirales > Ruminococcaceae > UBA7477. The sequence goes on from CANRDG010000053.1 coordinate 10,714, forward strand.
TAACAAAAGCCGTGGGTGTTGAAAAAGAAGTTGAGGTGGATTTCTTCGAGATAGATATTTCGCGCGGAGACGAGATAATTTTGTGCAGTGACGGTCTTTCAAACTATTGCAGTGACGATATGCTGTACGAAGCTATACACGCGCGGGCAGAGAACAAAGAGAAAGGCGATAAAGTTGTCGCCGGGCTTATTGACTATGTTAATTCTCAGGGTGGCAAGGATAATATAACCCTAGCCATGATTTGTAATTACGACTGATATAACTAATATATAGGAGTGAAATCAATGGATCTTAATATCGGCAAAAAGCTTGACGGAAGATACGAAATAACGGAGCTTATAGGCATAGGCGGAATGGCTGACGTATATAAGGCAGTTGACATTATGGAAAACAGAGTTGTCGCTGTAAAGATACTAAAGCCCGAATTTTCCGAGAACGAGGAGTTCCTGAAGCGTTTCAGAAATGAGAGCAAGGCTATAGCTGTACTCTCGCACCCGAATATCGTAAAGATATATGATGTTGGTTTTAACGATGACATTCAGTTTATCGTTATGGAGTACATCGACGGTATAACTCTGAAAGAATTTATAGAGCAGCAGGGTGCTCTGCGCTGGAAAGATGCGCTGCACTTTATAACGCAGATACTCAGAGCTTTGCAGCACGCGCATGACAGGGGCATTATACACAGGGATATAAAGCCTCAAAATATCATGCTGTTTGCTGACGGTACTATAAAGGTCATGGACTTTGGTATTGCCAGATTTTCAAGGGTTGACGGCAAAACAATGTCTGAAAAGACTATAGGTTCTGTTCACTATATCTCGCCCGAGCAGGCAAGGGGAGATTATACCGATGAGAGAAGCGATATATATTCTGTCGGCGTAATGCTGTATGAAATGCTTACCGGCAGAAAGATGTTCGACGGCGAAAACCCTGTTTCTATCGCGCTTATGCATATGCAGGAGCAGCCTACTTTTCCGCGTACATATGTACCCTCTATTCCCGAGGCTCTTGAAGAGATAGTTATGCACGCCGTGGAAAAAGAGCCTGCAAAGCGTTATCAGTCGGCTGCCGAGATGATAAAGGATATCGATACTTTCAAAATGGATCAGTCGGTAGTTTTCGGTTATATTCCTCGTGAAGATGAGGA
>CANRDG010000054.1 GCA_947629275.1 uncultured Clostridia bacterium
GAAAAGCCCAAGCTTCGCGAGATATACTGCGGTGAGAGCCTTGTTGCCTCGCAGAACAAAGGCTGACAAGTGTACAATAAATATCCCTGCTCACAGTGGTGTGGGCAGGGTTTTTTATTGCGGTAAGAGTTGACAAGTATCGACGGGATATGTTATATATATATAGTATACGGAGTACCAAAACCAGACTATTTGTGCGGCAACCTCTTTAGCCCTCTGTCTGAGGAAAAGGGAGGCGGTGTCTATGGATTACTTATCTTTGATACTGATAATCATTATTCTTGCTCTTGTCAACGAGATAATCAAGAATATAAAAAATAATCGCAAGCCTCCAAAACTGTGCGGTTATTCATAATAACTAGCAGGGAGACAACCGCTTAGTCTAAGCCGGTGCTCCTTTTTCTATTTATATTATACACTAGGAAATTTGATTTGTCAAGAGTATTTTGTTACTTGCGCATTTTGCGCTCTTTCTTTGGCGTATCACTTTCGGTATGCGGCTTGTTCCACAGCAGACCGACAAATATGAAGAAGAACGGTGTTACTGTTATTATGCTGATGTTCACATTTGCCTGCAAGCCATATCCGAGGACTGCTGCAAGCAATGCGACGGCTGTCCAGCTATCCTCGCCCACAAAGAACTTTTTAACGCAAGCGATACCTTTTTTAATAGTTACAAAGCCCATTGAAAGATATATCAGCAGGCATGGTATACCGCACGCCAGCGCGAGATCAAAATACTCATTATACGAGCGGTCGGTAGTGAAGCCGAGATTGGCGTCATACAGTATGGTAGTACCGTAATAGCCAAAGCCTATACAATCGGGTCCGCTGCCGAGTATCCAACTTTTTTCGAGCATATTAAGGCATTCTTTCCAAAGCTTCGGGTAAATATGCCAACCGCCCAGGTTACTGCTTTCGGGGAATGCCACGCCCAGCCTATAGGCGCTGTCTGTCCAGATGATATTGCTGTCATAGAGGTGCGCACGGTCTGTAAGGGCAACGACTGCGAAAGCCGCCGCGGCGAGTAATACAGAACACAATGCGAACAGCACGCCGAACTTATTCTTAGGCGAATTTTTGCGAAAGGCCGCAGCCCTTATTATTTCTATCACCAAAACTACGATCAATGCGAACGGCACGCCGACATAGCCTGCGACGGTACAGGTAAGAAAACCTGCTGCCGAGCAAGCGCCCACGCACACGGCGCAGAACACTTTTCTCACTTTGCTTTTATCGTACACAAGACCTGCTGCTGCAATAGCGGCTGCCATTGTCATAAGTGCGGCAAGGGCATGGGGCGACTGCACGAGACCGTCGGCGATGAAATGCTCATAAGAAACACTTTCTCTGCCGTTTATATAAAGCATATCATAGAAGAAATTCGGCAGTTTTTCGACAAGACCCGAAACCGTTTGCAAAATGCCGTAGACTGCGTTTATCAGCGATATTGAAAGGAAAATATCGAGGTATGTTTTTCTGCGGCTGCGTGAATTTATCTGCGATGCGGCGACGAACAGACCGATATACGAAAACAGGGTCAGCATACCGTTATAGCGGTAGTCTTTGCCGAAGAACGCGCACTTTATGTCATACGCCATAAAAGTCGATACGACGACGAACAGCAGATATATAACGGGGAGTATGAAAAGCTTATTCTCTCCTGCCTTGAAATACTTTTTCGTTGCGGAGATGATAAGTATCAGAAAGCCTATGAAACTTACCGCATATAGCGCAATTTGCAGATACGATATATAGCCGCTGCATTTTGACACGATACGCGCGAAGTTTACATACTTCATAGTTTGCAAAGTATTTATGTTTGAAAACGAGAACACCAGAGCGCCCTTTGAAACATAGTACGGTATGCTCATTACGAACAGAACCAGCGCAGACACAGCAAGGTAGATAAAGCCCAGTTTCTGATACTGCTTTTCTGTCATATTAACGATAAAATCGCTTTTTTCGGTAGAATTAAAAAGGTGCTTTCTTTCTTCTTTTTCCTTTTCCCTGTTATCCATATCCGTCATATCTCCCACGATTTCAGATTTTGCCGTGCCGATATATACTTGCTAAAATGGGTGGCAGAGGCGAACTCATACCACCCGATCATTTACTTTATAACTCTATGTGATTATATAGTTATTTCGCGTACTCGATAGCTCTGCTCTCTCTGATGATGTGTACTTTTATCTGTCCGGGATATTCCATTTCATTTTCGATACGTTTTGCGATATCTCTTGCGACAAGTACCATTCTTTCATCGTTTATCTTTTCAGGCGAGACCATTATGCGTACTTCTCGTCCTGCCTGTATAGCGTATGATTTCTCAACTCCGTCATAAGATGAGCATATTTCTTCAAGCTTTTCAAGACGCTTGATATAGTTTTCGTAGTTCTCGCTCCTTGCTCCCGGTCTTGCGGCTGAAATAGCGTCCGCTGCCTGAACGAGGGCGGCTACGACTGTTCTTGTTTCCACGTCTCCGTGGTGAGCCTCGATAGCGTGCAGCACATCGGGGTTTTCTTTATACTTTCTGCAAACGTCCACACCTATCTGAACGTGTGAACCTTCGATCTCGTAACTCAGCGCCTTGCCTATGTCGTGCAGAAGTCCTGCTCTGCGAGCAAGTGCTGCGTCAACGCCGAGTTCCGATGCCATCATGCCTGCCAGATGAGCGACTTCTATAGAGTGATCGAGCACATTCTGACGGTAGCTTGTTCTGTAGTGAAGTCTTCCAAGCAGTTTTACAAGTTCGGGGTTTATGCCGTGGACGTTCGTTTCCAGTATGGCTCTTTCGCCCTCTTTCTTGATCCTCTGCTCTACTTCGCGTCTTGCCTTATCCACCATTTCTTCTATACGCGTTGGGTGGATACGGCCGTCGTTTATAAGTTTTTCAAGCGCTATCCTTGCTATCTCACGTCTTACCTGATCGAAGCATGAAATAGTTATAGCTTCGGGTGTATCGTCTATAATAAGCTCAACGCCCGTAAGTGTTTCTATAGCCTTGACGTTTCTGCCCTCTCGTCCTATTATTCTGCCCTTCATCTCGTCGTTAGGCAGAGATACGACGGAAACGGCTGTTTCAGAGACCTGTTCGGACGACCACCTTGAAATTGCAAGGGATATATACTGCCTTGCCTTGCTCTCACATTCTTCCTTGAGCTGTGCTTCATAACTCTGTATCTTGACGGCTTTTTCATGCACAAGCTCTGATTCAAGAGAGTTGAGAAGATGTTCTTTTGCCTGTTCTTTGGTAAATTCGGAGATCTTTTCGAGCATATCCAGCTGACTTTTCTTAATCCTGTCCGCTTCGGCGAGTTTTTCATCTACCGATTTGTGCTTGGAATTGAGAGACTCCTCTTTCTTTTCGATCATGTCGATCTTTTTGTCGAGCGTTTCCTCTTTCTGCTGGATACGTCTTTCCTGCCGCGATATCTCTATGCGCCTTTCCTTGATCTCTTTTTCCGCTTCACTGCGGCTTTTATGGATCTCGTCTTTCGCTTCGACCAGCGCGGACTTTTTAAGACTCTCCGCTTCCTTGCCTGCGTCCTTTACTATTCTTTGAGCTTCTTCTTCTGCCGAGCCTATTGCTGCCTCGGCTGTTTTCTTTCTGTATCTAATGCCCTGCCGAAAACAGATAAAGCCTGCTATGGCAGCGCCTGCTATACAGCAAATGACGCAGAGCAAGATAACTATAGGTATATCCATATAGTCAGTCCTCCTCTTAAAAATTTAATATGAAATTGTAAAGATACAAATACGCATATCAATGCATAATACTATTATATAATAATTCTTTCTCCGTGTCAAGAAATTTTTGAAAAAATAGCTCAAAACCTCTTGACAAGGGCGAAAATTCGTGATAACATATAGTTTATAGATGAGTATAAAGCTATGAAAAGCTATGAACGGAGAAGACGCGCTTTAAAAAACCGCAAAACAGAGAGCATTGCCACAGGCTGGAAGCAATGCAGCGGCTGAAAGATGCGTACACCGCTCCGCGAGCGCGCCCAACAAGCGACGTTTTGCCTGCGTTAAAGGCATAAAAGGCAGCCCCACGGCTGTAAACACGGGTGGAACAGTGTTCTGCATGGCAGGATGCCCCGAAAGGATCGTTTTTACGCTCTTTTCGGGGATTTTTAGTATATAAACATATAAAACACACAAAAGGAGAGTGCTTGAAATGGCAGATGTTATTCGCAGGATAGAGCAGTCGCAGTTGGGTGAATGCTTGGACGTTATACACCGCAGTTTTGCACCTGTGGCAGGTCAGTTTCATTTAACGCCGCTCAATTGCCCTACTTACACGGCGTTCATAACGCTGGAGAGGCTTATTTTTGAATCGGGCAACGGGGTGGAGTTTTTCGGCATTTACGACGGTTTGGAGCTTGTAGGCGTTGTGGGTCTTGACAGGCGCGAAAATGAAGTGCAGATAAAACATTTGTGCGTTCTTCCCGAAAAACAGAACATGAATTTTGGCACGCGCCTTATGGAATATGCGGCGAGAGAAGCTGCAAAAATGGGTTACAGGCGCATAACCGCGGGGATAATAGACGAAAACGAGCGGCTGAAAAAGTTCTATATGCGCCGCGGCTACACAGAGATAGAAAAGCGCAGTTTTACGCACCTGCCGTTCGTGGTGTGCTACATGGTAAAGGAGTAAATGGCGTATATGCGAAAGGTACTAAGCATATGCTGCGTCACGGTGAGCGTGATAATTGGCATTTTTCTTGATTACATAGCTTACAGGGTATCGCAGAATACTACAGATTCAAAGCTTGCGATACTGATATTCATACCGACATTTATTGTGATACTGTGGCTGGGGACGTTTTACGACCAGCTTTCGGTAAAAGAGGGAAAAGCGGTACTTAAAAAGCGCATGAGGATAACTCTGCGCGTGGTATACACGATGAGCCTGCTTACCGTATGCGCGATATGGCTGTGGGTGATATACAAGTACACATACTATTTTGGGGACATTATTGCCTCGATAAAGGGAGCATTTGACTGACGGAACGGAGAGCGGAGCTATGGTAATTATACAGTCTGTGATATGCTTTTTGTGCATAAACTGTCTGGGAATATCGGCGTTTTACGGCATAGGCGGCAGGGTATTGACTGCCATTTTGGCGGCGGCAATAGTTATATTCATAAGCGCAAAGCCTGTGTTTAAAAAGCAGTATTCAAAACGCCTAAAAATACTTGCAGGCGGAGTTAGGCTGCTGTGGATATTTCTTATAACGCTGGTGCTTTCAATAGCCGCGGCGGTGTGCATAATTGCCCTTGGCGAGCTGAAAGTTTCCGAGATAGTGTGGTACATAGTGTTTGCGGTGGCTATGCTGTTTGTGATATTCTGGGCAGGTATGCTGAGGTGCTATTTTACATCGGTACAGCTTGGTATAAAGCACAGGGCGGTTATGCTGATATGCGGATTTATTCCGCCGCTGAATGTTATTGTACTTATAAAAACACTGCGTATAATGGGCAAGGAACTGAAATTTGAAAACGAGAAAATAAAGCTCGATAAGCAGCGCGAGGGCAGGCAGATATGCAAAACAAAGTATCCTATACTTATGGTGCACGGGGTGTTCTTCCGCGATCTGAAATACTTTAACTACTGGGGCAGGATACCCGAGGAGCTGGAGAAAAACGGCGCGGAGGTTTACTACGGTGAGCAGCAGTCGGCGGCAGCGGTATATGACAGCGGAAAAGAGCTGGCAGACAGGATAGACGCGATAGTTGAGAAAACGGGCTGCGGCAAAGTGAACATAATAGCGCACTCAAAGGGCGGTTTAGATTCGCGCTGCGCGATAACTTTGCACGGCTGCGCTGATAAAGTGGCGTCGCTGACGACGATAAACACGCCTCACCGTGGGTGCAAGTTTGCCGACTACCTTATAGAAAAGGCGAGCGAAGGGCTGTGCGACACGGTATCTTCAAAGTACAACGCGGCTATGAAACTGCTTGGTGATAGCGACCCCGATTTTATGGCGGCTGTGAAAGACCTGACGGCTGAAAACTGCGCTGCATTCAACGAAAAATGCCCCGACAGCGAGGGCGTGTACTATCAGAGCGTTGGCTCGGTGAACAAGGGCGCGCTTGGCGGTCAGTTTCCGCTGAATATGTCGTATTTGTTTGTAAAGAGGTTTGACGGCAGCAACGACGGGCTTGTTTCGGAAGACTCAATGAAGTGGGGCGAGGACTTTACGTTTTTGCAGCCCGGCGGCAAGAGGGGGATATCGCACGCTGATGTGATAGACTTAAACCGCGAGAACATCGAGGGATTTGACGTGCGTGAGTTTTACGTTGGGCTTGTTGAAGGGCTGAAAGAGAGAGGGCTGTAATGGTACGCGAGGCGGAAAAGGGCGATCTGCAAGGTATTTTAGAGTTATATACCCAACTTCACGGCGAGAGTTTTTCAAATATCGGCGAGGGGCTTCTGACGGTGTGGGATAAGATACTGAATGACAAAGCACACCATGTTATAGTGGCTGAGGAGGGCGGAAAAATCGTTTCTTCCTGCGTGTGCGTTATAATACCAAATCTTACGCACGGGCAGCGCTCTTACGCAGTTATAGAGAATGTTGTGACAGATGAAGAGCACCGATGCAAGGGCTATGCTACAGCGTGCCTTGATTATGCCAGAGAGATAGCCTTGGCTGAGGGCTGCTACAAGATGATGCTGATGACGGGCTCAAAGAAGGAAAGCACCTTGCATTTTTACGAACAGGCAGGCTACAACAGCGCAGACAAAACGGCATTTGTGCAGTGGCTGAGGGGATAACCATGAAGAAAAAGAGCAGGCTACTCAGAGTAATTAAGTGGACAGCAATTATTATCTTGCTGCTTATTGTGATCTTCTTTTTAGTCAGAGCTATAGGAAAAGCTGTCTTGAATAAAACTCCCGACGGCGGTATCAACGAGTCGATGTACATTGACGTAAACGGCACAAAGCAGTGGATAAGTATTTATAGTGAGGACAAGGATAATCCCGTATTGTTATATTTACACGGTGGGCCGGGTTCTTCAACGAGCCATCTGGATTATGTTATTACAAGAAAATGGGCAGATGTATATACGGTAGTGACTTGGGATCAGCGCAATTGTGGAAAGAGCTATGATAAAGATCAAAACGATACCACCTTGACAAAAGAAATGCTTTTGACCGACGGAAAAGAAGTTACGGAATTTGTATTGAATTATCTGTCAAAAGATAAACTGACCGTTTTAGGTCATTCGTGGGGGAGCATTTACGGCGCAAATTTAGTGCTTGAATATCCCGAGTATTATGATTGCTTTATCGGCACGGGGCAGCTCGTAGACTGCTTGGATAATGAAGCTGCTTTCAAGCAGGAAGCCTATAAATGGGCGCAGGGCGATGAGGAAATGCTGGATATGGTGAACAAGCTCACGCCGGAAAATGCTGATGCAGAACATTATTCAATAAAAAACACCATTATGAATAAATACGGCTATGATATGATGGCAAACGGCGCTGATTACAGTCTGATACCGACGGTAATTTTTAATCCGTACTATTCCGTTGCCGATTGGGTCAGATTTCTCAGTACTGATAACAGTTGTTATATGGATTTTATTTCATCAGATGAATTTGCGGCTTTCTCACTTAAAGACAAGCTTGACTATCAGGTGCCTTTTTATAACATAAACGGCGATAAAGATTATCAGACAAATTACAAACTGGCGCAGGAATATTTTGATAAAGTAAATGCGCCGTACAAGCAGATGTTCATCATGGAAAACATGACACACGGGTTATTAGAATCTGATTCTGAGGGGTTTTCTGAAATACTGCACCAAATTGCAGAAACAGAAAGAGAACGCGGATAGAGGCTAGAAATAGCTTTCTATAGCTTTTTGCGAACTTTCCAAAACGCACATCTTGCTTCTAGCAGCCCACCCTCAGACCACCCGGAGCAGAAGTTGCTGGCAGCATATTCTTCCAGCGGCGTGTGGGGCGAGTGAGGCTTTTAGGGAATGGTGTACTTTTAATGTAGTATTATAAGTGGAAGAGTGCGCTTGAATGTGGGGCAGCAAAGAAAAAAGCCCGTCACACCGCAAGGTGTGCGCCGCCGATCGTTTATGGCGGCGAGGGGTTTTTCAGGCGGCTTGGAGGCTAAAGCCGACAAGACGATGCGTAAGCAGCGATTTAATACAGTCAATATTTTTATGTACCACTAGGAGGGTAAAATTATGATAAACTTAACACTTAAAGACGGCAGTGTGAAAACTGTCGAAAATGCTATGCCTGCAAGCGAGATCGTCAAGGGCATCGGCATGGGACTTTACAAGGCGGCTTGCTGCGTGAAGATCAACGGCGAGGTGAAAGACCTTCGCACCGTTATTGACGGCGACTGCACTTTTGAGGTGCTTACTTTTGACTCGAAAGCCGGCAAGGAGACCTTCAGGCACACGGCTTCGCACCTTATGGCGCAGGCTGTTAAAAATTTATACCCTGCTGCGAAACTCGCCCGAGGACCTGCTACAGACACGGGATTTTACTACGATTTTGACGTTGAAAAGCCGTTCACGCCGGAAGACCTTACCAAAATCGAGGCAGAGATGAAACGCCTTGTTAAAGAGGATTACGAACTGGAGCGTTTTGAACTCTCCGCAGACGAGGCAATTAAGCTCATGCAAGAGCGCGGCGAGGACTACAAGGTAGAACTCATCAAAAAGCACGACGACCGCGGCGAGAAGCTGTCGTTTTACAAGCAGGGTGATTTTATCGACCTTTGCGCAGGTCCGCACATTATGAGCATTGGCGCGATAAAGGCGTTCAAGCTGACCGCCTGCACGGGCGCATACTGGGGCAAGGCTGAGGACGGCATACAGATGTGCCGCGTATATGGTACTGCTTTCCCGAAAGCCTCTATGCTGGACGAATTTTTGAAGCAGCAGGAAGAAGCGAAGCTGCGCGATCACAACAAGATAGGCAGAGAGCTTGAATACTTCACGACGGTAGATTACATCGGTCAGGGCTTGCCTATAATGCTGCCCAAGGGCGCGCGCGTTATACAGCTTATGCAGAGGTGGATAGAGGATTTGGAGCAGTCTAAAGGCTGTATGCTTACCAAAACGCCGCTGTTTGCAAAGCGCGATCTTTACCGTATTTCGGGTCACTGGGATCACTATCTTGACGGTATGTTCGTACTGGGCGACCCGCACGACGAGGAGAAAGAGTGCTTTGCTCTGCGCCCTATGACCTGCCCGTTCCAGTATCAGGTATTTCTTAACAGGCAGCGTTCTTACAAAGAATTGCCTATGCGCCTTGTTGAGACTTCCACGCTTTTTAGGAACGAGGACAGCGGCGAAATGCACGGTCTTATAAGGGTAAGGCAGTTTACTATATCGGAGGGTCACTACATTCTGCGCCCCGATCAGCTTGAAGAAGAATTCCGCGGCTGCTTGGAGCTTGCTAAATACTGTCTTGATACTGTGGGACTTCTGGAAGACTGCACGTTCAGGTTCTCGCAGTGGGATCCTGCAAATCCCAACAACAAGTACGAGGGTACGCCCGAGCAATGGGATCACGCTCAGGCGGCTATGAAGAAGATACTTGATGACATAGGTCTTGAATACGACATCGGCATTGACGAGGCTGCATTCTATGGCCCGAAGCTTGACATACAGTACAAAAACGTTTACGGCAAGGAAGACACGCTTGTTACGATACAGATAGATATGCTGCTTGCCGAGAGGTTCGGTATGTACTATGTTGACAAGGACGGTCAGAAGAAGCTGCCGTACATTATACACAGGACATCGCTGGGCTGCTATGAGAGAACGCTGGCGTATATGCTTGAAAAGTATGCAGGGGTACTGCCTTTGTGGCTCGCGCCCGAACAGGCAAGAATTATGACGATAGGCGATGAACATCTTGAATACGCAAACAAGCTGGCGCAGGACATGACCGCTAAGGGCATGAGAGTAACTGTTGACGGTCGTGACGAGAACATCGGCACGAAGATAAAGGGCGCACGCCTTGAAAGGATACCGTACATGGTGATAATCGGCGACAAGGAGATGCAGAGCGGCTGCGTTTCGGTGCGTTCGAGAAAAGAGGGCGAGCTTGGCGCGCTCGACAGGGCTGCGTTTATTGAAAAGCTGGAGCAGGAGATAGTTACAAAGGCAAAGTAGGAGTGAAAGATATGAAGTTCCGTCCGTGCATTGACATACACAACGGCAGGGTAAAGCAGATAGTTGGCTCTACTCTGCTGGGGGAAAATGCGGCAGAAAATTTTGTTTCAGACCTTGGCGCGGCGCATTTTGCGAAGATGTACCGCCGTGACGGTCTGACGGGCGGACACGTTATTCTTCTCAACGCTAGGGGCACGGAGTTTTACGAAGCTGACAAGCGGCAGGCGTTTGAGGCTTTTAAAGAGTACCCGGGCGGCTTGCAGGTCGGCGGAGGGATAGACGATGAAAACGCCGCGGAGTTTTTAAGTGCAGGCGCGAGCCACGTTATAGTGACGTCGTTTGTGTTCAGAGGCGGCGCGCTCGACAGGGAGGCTCTTGGCAGGCTTATAAAGAAAGTGGGCAAGGAGCGCATTGTGCTTGACCTTAGCTGCAAGAAGTTTGGCGGCGAATATTTTGTTATGACCGACCGCTGGAGCGTTAAAAGCGACATGGTGCTGAGTGAAAGCACGGTGCAGGGGCTGTCGGAAAGCTGCGCGGAACTGCTTGTGCACGCTGTTGACGCGGAGGGCAAGTCGCGCGGGATAGACGGCGATTTAGTGAAGATACTGGCGGCGAGCGATGTACCCGTGACATACGCAGGGGGAATTTCGTCGTACAGTGACATTGAGCGGCTCGGCGAATTAGGCGGCGGAAAGGTCGATTTTACGGTAGGTTCCGCGCTTGACATCTTCGGAGGGAAGATGGAGTATGAGGTGCTGGCGAGGAGATACGGAAAATAGTGAATGGAAAGAAACTTCGGAGAGGGTTCTTCTGCACTTGGCGGTTACAAAGCAGGTAATCAAGTGTAGTGAAGAGTGAATAACGAATAATGAATAGCGAAGAGTTAAGGAGCGGCTTGCGCCGCAAATTTTAAAAACTTATGACTTTGTAAATATGCCGTAAATGTGTGGGGATCAAAAAGATAGCCGGCAGAATATTCTTACATCAACGCTTTATACTGGCGAAACTAATATTAGCAGGCGGCAGACTTTACTGACATAAATCGAAAGATGTGGAGGAAATTGATCATGGCTGATTCAACGATAAAGGCTGTATTTACGGCAAACATACAAAAGGTCTGGAATGTTGTCACTTCTTTGGAGAATTATCAATGGAGAAGTGACCTGAGCAGAATAGAGGTCATAAATGAAAAACAGTTTGTTGAATATACGAAAGAAGGATTTCCTACAACATTTACGATAACTGCAACAGAGATATATAAGCGTTGGGAATTTGACATAGAAAACAGTAATATTTATGGGCATTGGATCGGCACATTTAGTGAAACAAACGGAAAGAGTGAAGTTGTTTTTACAGAAGATGTTACTGCAAAGAAATGGTTCATGAAACCTTTTGTAAAATCATTTCTAAAAAAGCAACAGGAGCAATATATAGCTGATTTGAAAAAAGCATTACAGTAGTAGAATTTTGATTTACCATAATAAGCGTTTCACGCAAATACAACTGCCCTCTCAGAACGTTCAAAAGCGTGTGAGGTAAGCAGGATATAATAA
>CANRDG010000055.1 GCA_947629275.1 uncultured Clostridia bacterium
ATCTGCATGAGCTTTTGCTTTATTTTTCATAGCCCTCATAATAGTACGACTGCTCGATGCCTTTGAAAATAACTTCGCGGTCGTTTACCCTGTCGGTAAGGTGCGGCTCTATAAGAAAGCGCAATTCAAGGTCGTTTATCGGGCTGCGCTCCATAGCCTGCAAATACTGCGTTTTGTCTATTTCCGCCCACTGCACTACCCTGCCGAGGTTCTTTTTCAGCATCATATCAAGCCATATGCGCGTACTCCTGCCGTTGCCCTCCATAAACGGGTGAGCAACATTCATCTCAACGTACTTTGCGATTATCTCCTCAAAGGTGTTTTGACATTTTTTCATTCGCAATTTCGCCTTTACATTCTAAAGCGCTTTTCATATATACTCCCGTAATTTTACTCATTATCAGATCTTTTATGCTTTTCCTTTCTAAATTCAAATCTATCACTCAATTCTAATGCCAGACTGGATATCATTGTACCATAAAAGCGTAAGCGTTATAGTATAATTGTCCGATACGTCGGGAGCAGACCTTATGGTCTGCGTATCGACAAGGAAATAAGAGGTACTTCTGTTTTTTATTTGGTCTATAAATTTTCTCTCCGCTCACACCAACTGAAATCCCACCACTCCTGCGATGCAGACGATGTCGCCGATGACGTTTAGTTTTGAACAGTTTTCCTTGCACGCAAGGCTTATGGTGTTAGGTAGCGGAACAGCGACATTTTTAAATTTCCGTCTTCAAGCACCAGTTTTCCCAGTTGTCGGATATCTCAAGACGGGTAGGACAGTAGGCATAGAGAAGTTTCAAAAAACAACGAAAGACCGAATACAGCTAGTTATATGGGTGGGTATTTCTCATTTAGGGATTGCTTGTCTTTTTTCTTTTAGAAAGCTATTGACAAATTCAATAAGATGTTGTATAATATAAGTGTAGAAAAATGTTAATATATGCAGTTAGAAATAACAATAAATCCTATCGCAAATATCGGAGATGATTTATCAATAATGAGTATTAATAATAAACCCAAAGTATTTGATGTCTTTTCGGGTGCGGGCGGTTTTAGTTGTGGCTTTGAGATGGCTGGTTGTGAGATAATAGGAGCAATTGAACGCGATAAATGGGCGGCGGATACATTTTCATATAATCATCCCGATTCTAAAATGCTGTTAGGCGATATTGAAAGCTTTACAGATGAATATTTAAAAGAAACTATTTCTGAAAAGCCTGATATTATTATCGGTGGACCTCCGTGTCAAGGCTTTTCAATTTGCGTAAAAAATGCTGGTGATCCTAAAGATCCACGTAATTCTTTATTTGTTGAGTTTATCAGGATGGCAAGGATTTTTTCACCGACAGTTATGGTTATGGAGAATGTTCCAAATATTGCAAGAGCCAAAACCAAAGGTGGAGAGAAAGTTGTTGACATTATTCATAAACAATTTGAAGATTTAGGGTATCATGTATATTCAACAATTCTATCTGCGAGTGATTATGGTGTTCCTCAAATGAGACAAAGATTTATCTTGATTGCTTCAAAAGACGAATTACAACATCCTTTTCCAAAAGCGACTCATTATATAGCAAACAGTGAACGACAAATGACATTATTTAATACGGAATCAGTGGAGTTAAAACCTTGCCCTACATTATGGGAGGCAATATCCGACTTGCCGGATATTGAAGCTTGCGAAGGTTCTGAAACTATGCACTATACAAAACCTGTTACTAATTCTTATCAAACTTATTGTCGAAGAGGCAGCAAGGAATTACATAATCATTTAGCTATGAAACACACTAAACGATTAGTAGAAAGATTTAGTAATATGTCATGGGGACAATCCGTTTCAGACATAAAAGATGAGAGGCTTATGCAAAGAAAACGTAATGGAAATGGAGCTATTTCTGATACCCCATACAATCAAAACAATAGAAGAATGCATCCAAATAGAATTTGCCACACGATAACAGCAACATTTTACGGAAGTTTTGTTCATCCATATAAAAATCGTAATTTTACTCCACGCGAAGGAGCAAGAATTCAATCTTTTCCTGATAATTATATTTTCTTAGGCAAGCCGACCGTTGTAAGTAAAAAATTACTATTGCGAGAAGGTCGAACAGGAGAGGCATATCTTTGCCAATATAGTCAAATAGGAAATGCCGTTCCGCCTTTGATGGCAAAAGCAATAGCCGACAATATAATTACTCAACTGAGAGGAGAATAAAAAATGAGTGTTTTTGTTCATGGTGATAACATTCTTAAAAAAGAAACGCATGATAAGAAATATTGTGATAATCTTTCTCGACGTTATTTACAAGAGATAAGGAATAAATATGAAGAATGGAAGAACGCAAATCTTGCAATAACAGGTCCTGTTAGACAGCTGCAAGATACAGATTTAAGTATCATTGAAGAGAGAACACGACTTTTTAATGAATACAAGAGTTTCCTTGACCAGCAAATATATGCAGAACATTTTGATTCACGCTCAAATCTTCATTCTTCTGCTCTTGAAGAATTCATGTATTATCTGTTTAAAGATCTTGTCCTCGACTATTCAGAACACGCTTTGATTGGTAAGTCTCATGCTTTCAAAGATATTTTTTTCAGAAGTAATAACTACGTAAGTATGATTACTTCTCCTAACACATTAGTTGAGAAAAAAGATCATGATTTTGTAATTGGTTCAACAATAAATGCAAGATTTCAGTGTCGAGGAATGACAGACGCGGATTCTGTAAGTTTTGATATGCCTGCCGTTGCAATTGAATGTAAAACTTATCTTGATAAAACTATGCTTGAAGGAGCATCTACAGCAGGCGAACAGTTGAAAACCCGTAACCCCAATGCAATGTATATAGTTGTTGCTGAAAGATTAAAGCTTACTGAAGCGGTGAACCTAAAAAAATACAAAGTTGACCAAATATATGTTTTAAGAAAACAGCGTAATACTGATAGAGAATATCGCTATTTGGAAGGATATGTTGCAAACCCTATTTATCCTGATGTTGTATGGCATCTATATACTACTGTTCGTGACTATTTAGCTACTGATTGGCACGGTACATTAGCTGATGGTTTAGAAAAAGGATATCTCATTTGATTTTATGTTGAACATACCAATACGATAGTTTGTTTCTATCATAGGGCATAACCTGTTGATACACATATTTTTTCATTTCGTACAAGTCCACTTCATCATTATGGAGCATACCACAACAGGCACACACCCTATTGTAACTAAGTTGTTATGACCGCAAGCTCTCAAAAAACGCTCTGCAAGCGTTTCTGAGGGCTTTTCTTTTAGACGGTTTTGCTGTTTTACGCTCCGCTCTGAGAGGCATTTCCGTTTGTCAATATATCATGAATAATTTTTAGCGATGCGGCTCGGCATACCGTTTTCAGAAAGTTTTCGGTATGCGGAGGCTATCACAAAAAATGATATTACTGCGGTCAGAATATCCGAAACCGGCATTGAATAAAGCACCCCGTCCAGTCCGAAGAATCGGGGCAGCAGCAGCGCGAAACCAACGCCGAAAACAATTTCCCTCACCATTGAGAGCATTGTAGAAGCGGCGGCTTTGCCCATAGCCTGCAAAAATATGAACGCGGCTTTGTTTACGCAGGCAAACACAAGCATACACAGATACACACGAAACGCCTTTACCGCAAAGTCGGTGTAATATGCACTTTCGTTCGCTGCGCCGAAAATTTTTATCAGCTGCCGAGGAAAAACTTCGGCGACCACCAGCGACACCGCGCCCACGGCAGCTTCGGCGCACAGCAGCATTGAAAACAGTCTTTTTACGCGCTCTTTCATGCCTGCGCCCATATTGAATCCGACGATAGGTATGCACCCTGCCGCCATGCCGACGACTATTGAAATTACTATCTGGAAAAATTTCATTACGATGCCCACCACCGCCATGGGTATCTGTGCGTATTGATGCTGTCCGAAAATTTGGTCTGATGCGCCGTATTTTCGTATCATGTTGTTAATCGCAGCCATGGCAGCCACGAGCGATATCTGCGACAGAAAACTGCATATGCCTAGTGAGAGAGTGCTTTTAATTATGTCGCCATTTAGAGAAAAACTTGCCCTTTCAAGCCGCACGGTCTTCATGTGCGTGATGTACCAAACCGCAAGCAGAGATGTAACTATCTGACCGATAACGGTAGCAACTGCAGCGCCTTTCATGCCCATTCTGAATACGAAAATGAACACGGGGTCTAAAATGATGTTTATGACCGCGCCCGAAAATGTTGACGCCATGGCAAATCGTGGGCTGCCGTCTGCGCGGATAACGGAGTTCATCGCCTGTCCGAAAACATAAAACGGTATACCTAATGTGATCCAAAAGAAATACTCTTTTGAGTATTCAAAGGTCTGCTTGTTTACAGTGCCGCCGAACAGTGAAATTATCTGCTCGTTGAAAACAAGGTATACAGAAGTGAGTAAAATTCCGGACAGTACCGAAACCACTATTGCATTGCCAACGCTTATGCTCGCACGCTGAGGCTGCTCTTTGCCAAGGCTCAGGCTCACGAACGCACAGCAGCCGTCACCGATCATCACTGCGACCGCAAGTGCAATGACTGTAAGCGGAAAAACCACAGTATTTGCGGCGTTACCAAAAGAGCCAAGGTACGATGCGTTTGCTATGAATATCTGATCGACGATGTTGTAAAGCGCGCCCACCAGCAGAGAAATTATACACGGCACGGCGTATTTTTTCATAAGTGTGCCCAGTTTTTGCTCCGCGAGATAAAAATTGTTTTGTTTCAATTGTTCCATAAAATGACCTCCAAAAAACAAAAAGGCGTAAGTCCACAGCTGGACTTACGCCTTTTCGGCTACTCACTATTATGATGATAGCACATTTTCACCAAAATTTCAAAGGGCATTTTGCACAAAATTCGGGCAAAAGGAAAAGGCGTTATTTGTTTGTCATTTTCACTAAGTTTCGCTTAACGTTTTTGTACAAAGTTACAAAGTTTTGTATTTGCAGTCCTATAAAACGGACAGTACGCTATTTTGCTGTTGACATTGGCAATGCAGAGGAGTATAATTTTTATAAAGTTTCTACATTTAAAAAGCAAAAATAAAAGCCCTGCTTTAAGCAAGGTCAATGCACATCACTTGTGCGAACGGTTTTACCGAACGATTTGAAAAAATTTTTATTTGAACTCGTAGTGTAATTTTATAAGGTAGTAAAATTTCTAAGAGAAAGTATGCATTTTTGTACTGTAAGTCAAAATTTTGTCGCTTTGTTCAAAATCACAGTATCACATTGGGCGATATTGTCGGCCGATATTTCTATAAATCCTGCAAAAGCAACAGAAAATTATACGGATAAAGAAAAGGCGCGCAAAAACGCCGCCCCGAAAAAACGAAACGGCGTGGTGTGCCATATATCAGAGCAGCGGCGCAAAAAGCCGCATTATCCTGCCTTGGAGCTTTGTAAAAAAGCTCTCTTTTTTTATGCTATCATAAGTTACTCTTTCGCACTTTGAAAGAGTGTTTTCAAAATCACGCTTTATATCCGAAATGCAGCTGACGTCATAAAGATAAGTGCCGCATTCAAAGTGGTGGTAAAGGCTTCTGTAGTCCAAATTTATTGTGCCCACTACAGCCTTTATGTCGTCGGATATGAACATCTTTGCGTGAACGAAACCGGGCGTGTACAGATATATCTCAACGCCGCTTTCCATAAGCGTCCTGAAATACGTTTTGGCGAGCGAATACACCGCTTTTTTGTCGGGTATGCCGGGCAGAATAAGCTTGGTGTCCACTCCCCTTTCGGCTGAAAACTTCAGCGCGGTGAGCAGTTCATCGTCAAGTATCAGGTACGGGGTCATTATATGCACATAGCTTTCTGCGCGGTCGAGTATATCCATATACACCTTTTCGCCGACCTTGTCGCGGTCAAGCGGGCTGTCGCCATAAGGAATGACATAGCCTTTTTCATCTTCAAAGACGGGGCGATCTGCAACATTCAAAAACGGCGAATGATCGCTTTCTTTTTCATCAAGACACCACATATTCAGAAACATCAGCGTCAGGTTGTCAACGGCTTTGCCTTGAACCCTCAGCGCGGTATCTTTCCAGTGACCAAACCGAACTATGTCGTTTATGTACTCGTCTGCGAGATTCACGCCGCCGTTAAAGCCAACCTTGCCGTCTATGACAAGGATCTTGCGGTGGTCGCGGTAGTTGTAATGCGTTGAAACAAACGGCTTTATCGGCGAGAACATCTTGCACTTTATGCCAAGTTTGCCGAGCATTTCGGGGTAGTTATAAGGCAGCAGAGATATTGCGCAAGTGCCGTCGTACATAACACGAACATCTACGCCCTGCTTTGCTTTCTCGGCTAAAATGTGAAGTATGCTGCCCCACATTCTGCCCTCGTCAACTATGAAATACTCCATAAAAATGAACTTTTCAGCCTTTTTAAGCTCTGTGAGCATATCGGCATATTTATCCTCGCCAAGTGGGTAATAAGTTACCCTGTTATAGCGCGTTACGGGAAAAGCGCCGCTGTTGTCGAGATACTTTACAAGCTGTGCGGTGGAAACGCTTTCATTTTTCAGCGCTTCAAAAGTCTCGCCGTCCTGCGTTATATCGTTTTTGTGCTTCTCAATCATTTCGGAGCATAGCTTTCTGACCTTTTTGCCGCCATTGTTGGTGTTTGTGTAAAGATAGAACAGCGCGCCGAAGACCGATGTCAGCATTATAACGACTATCCATGTTATCTTTGCGGAAGAATCCATATCGGTATTCACAAGAAAAATGATTATGATTATGTTGAATATGCTGACGCCGCCCATTATGCCGTTGATGAGCCCTGCAAAGAATATCTGCGAGACCGCGAACAGTGCCACCGCCGCCAAAAGCAGAAGTATAACAACTCCCGTGCGGCTGAACACTATTCTCAAAAGCCCTTTCTTGCGCTTTTTCAAAAGGTCGATACGCTCTTCCATTATACCACTCCTCTATTATTCAAGAGATGAAAGATAATCTATATGTACCCTGAGCTGTTCTGCGTTGCCGCGCGCCTGCTGCGATATATCTACATTTTTGCGGTTTATAACATAGTCTGTCAGCAAAAATGTGCGCATACCGAGCTGCTCCGCCACCAAATCTTCTCCAACGTCGTTGCCGACCATAAGACATTCCTGCGGTTGCACCGAGAGCCGCTTTATAACTTCTTTATAATACTCCAAATTAGGCTTGCAGTAGCCTATGTTTTCATATGTGGTGTACAATTCAAAGTCTTCCGGCTCAAAGCCTGCCCAGCGTATGCGGTTTTCGGTAGCAGTTGCAGGGAAGATAGGATTTGTAGCCAGCGCGACTTTATAGCCGCGCTCTTTGAGGTCATGAACAAGCGCGATGAGCGTTTCATTTTTGCCGCACATATGCTGTGCTTCGTTGAAGTCGCTTCTGTAAAACTCGTCAAACACGGGCATATCGTCGTAAACGCGCTCGCCCATTATCTCTGCAAATGTTTTCCAGAAAGCCTTATCGTTCATTATAACGCCATCGTTTGCGACCATTGATGCAGTGCCTTTCCACACCGCCGCGACAAGCTCATCGGGGTCGTAACCGAGAGGCACAACTTTTTTGCAAAGCAACCTGAAATATTCTTTTGTAAAACTATCGTTGTCCATTGGCAGCAAGGTGCCGTCAAGGTCAAACAAAACAGTTGTAAGCTTCATAAAAACAGACCTTTCCTATATCGTTTAGAACATTGTATCACAAAAAGGTCGGCTTGTCAAACAAAAGCGTGAATTTACATAGATTTTTTAAGCAAGTGAAAAGGTTTTTATACATAATCACGATTTTGAAAAAAGTTTGAAAAACCGCTTGACAAATCTTTTGGCGGTGCTATAATATCCTTGAAAATATATTTAAGGAATGGTTATATGAAGCTGCTCGTAGCCTCTGATATACACGGCTCTGCTTACTGGTGCAGACGGTTGGCAAAAGCATTTGAAGAAGAACGTGCTGACAAACTGCTGCTGTTGGGCGACATTTTATACCACGGACCGCGAAACGCTCTGCCGCAGGAATATCAGCCGAAAGAAGTTGCCGAGATACTGAATAGCATGAAAGACAAGATCCTTTGCATAAAAGGCAACTGCGACAGCGAAGTTGACCAAATGATGCTCGACTTTCATATAATGTCAGAGTACGCGCTGCTTTATCTTGACGGCATATCGGTGTACGCCTGCCACGGACACAATATTCCCGAAAATATAAACAGTGATGTGCTTCTTTACGGGCACACGCACATACCGAAGTTTGAAAACATCGGCGGCGTGATGCACTTGAACTGCGGCTCTGTTTCTATACCGAAAGAAAACTCACCGCACAGCTATTTGATTTGCGAAAACGGTCGTTTCGCATGGAAAGACCTTGCAAACGGCTGCAAATATATGGAATTAACAACACTACAAAACACCTAAGGGCAAAGGAGAAAAATGCACACAAAAGATCTGACACATGGCAGTCCCGTAAAACTTATTCTCGCGTTCGCGCTGCCGCTTCTTATCGGTAATCTGTTTCAGCAGGTATACAACATGGTAGATACCATGGTATGCGGCTACACGCTCGGCGACGGCGCGATAGCCTCGATAGGCGCAGTATCGGCGCTGTGGTCGCTGATAATCAACTTCGCGCAAGGCATGAACAACGGTTACGCGCTCGTTTCTTCGAGATATTTCGGCGCACAGGATATACGCTCGCTGAAGCGCTCGATAGGGCACATGATAAAGCTCAATGTTATTGTTGCGACCGTGCTGACGGCTGCTTCTGTTATGTTTATGAAGCCGCTGCTTGAAATGATGAACGTGCGCGGCGCGATATACCACGATGCTTACGTGTACATCACGATAATCTGCGCAGGCATGGCTTCAACGGTGGCTTACAATATGTTCTCCTGCATACTTCGCGCTGTAGGCAACAGCAGAACGCCGCTTTACTATCTAATTTTCTCAAGCGTGCTGAACGTTATAACCGACGTGCTTTTTGTAAAATTCATAGGTATGGGCATCGCGGGCGCGGCTGTGGCAACGGTGCTTTCGCAGACTGTTTCGGCGGCGCTGTGCGGCATACACCTTTTCAGAAAATACAAAGACATACTCCCCTCGGGCGAGGATATGAAACTTGAGAAAAAGATGCTTGGCGAAATGCTGGTGAACGGCATGGCTATGGCATTTATGATAAGCGTTGTTGACATGGGCTCGGTGATATTCCAGAGGGCTAACAACGCGCTGGGCGAGATATACATTTCAGCATACACCGCTGCAAGACGGATAATCGTAATATTTATGTCGCCGCTTAGTTCTATTTCTACCGCCGCTGCAACGTTTATCGGTCAGAACCGCGGCGCGAAAAAGTTTGCCAGAATGGACACCGGCATAAAGCAGGTAATGGCTATGGAGATGATCTGGGGCGTGTTCTCCTGCGCGGTGGTTTACCTTTTCGGCGGCGCGCTGATACGCTTCACCACCGGCACCGACAGCGAATTCATCGTGCGCAACGGCGTACTGAGCCTGCGGCTGCACTTCCCGTTCTACCCGGCGCTGGGTCTGCTTATATGCATGAGAAACGCAATGCAGGCGCTCGGTCACAAGATAGCTCCGCTCGTTTCAAGCAGCATAGAGCTTGGCATGAAGATATTCTCGGCGGCGTTTCTGATACCGCACTTCGGTTTCCTCGGCACGTGCGTTACAGAGCCCGTTACGTGGGTGCTGTGCATGGTGTTCCTGTGCTCGATGTACTTCGGCAGGCGCAAGCAAATGCTTCTCGGTCAGCACGGGCAACAGCTGTATAAAATGACAGCGCACAAAGCCAGAGCGTAAAAATCAACTAACATAACAAAGGAGCTGCTGCATATGCAACAACTCCTTTTTTATTATTTCTGTTCGCTGTCCGCCAGTGCGCGGTACATTTTCATCAGGGCGGCAACACATTCCGACTCGGTAATATTTTTCGCAAAGCCGTAGGCAGCCATAACAGCAAAGTCGTTCAGCTGGTGAGCCCTGCGCAATTCGGGCGGCATGGTGGTCTCGTCGTACAGGTCGGCAAGAGAGCAGTCGGGGTATTTCGCGCGGGCATCTAAAATTCCATGCGCGGTCTGCTCAATTTTAGCCTTTTGTTCCGCGCTCGGCTCACACCACGGGAAGTTGTTGTAGACAATAGATAACGAGTAACTGTAATCTGATTTCATTCTCATTGCAACAACTCTCATCCAAGCATTATGAACATTTGAACAAAGTATACCAAATTGATACAATGTACCATTAGGAATTATGCTTACCTTATTGTTAGCAATAGTACTACTGTCAATGTAACCGATTGGAATATACTTTCTCCTCTGAGATGATACAAGCGGTATTACAATGGCGCTTTCGGGGTTGTTTATGTCTCTAAAAAGCCACGGCGTTTCTGCTAATTTTTTTGCCTGCTTGTCAGTACTTGATAGTCTATCAATTTTTACTTGTTCTACTCTTTTCATAACGTACTTCATAGACTTTAATTCGCTAGGAGAACAATCCACCAGCCAAAGACAATAGCGTGGTATGTTATTTATAAATTCATCAGCGCCAATCATTTTCTTTATATATTTTTTTGCTTTAGGTTCATGAGAAATCAAATCATTCTTTTCTTCTTCAGATAGCATTAAGGATAAACATTTTACCGCTTTATTTCCTGCAATCATTAAAGGAACATTACAGATAGGATCTTTACGCTTTTCAATAAGTATATTTGGCGAGTCAATAAGATAGGGGCTAATGTTATTTGCTACAACATATATAGTATTATCAATATAAATCCTTTTTTCTTGACAAGCAGCATAGTTTGAAAATCCTATAATAACGCAATGTACGTGAGCTTTGATGGTTGCTTCACTATCCCAAATAAATGTTTTATAAGCAAATATAATCTCACTGTTAAAATTATCAAAAATATATTTCCAAAGTATGGCAGGCTCTCCGCCTTGAGTTATAGAATTAGTACTTACAAAAGCTGCTTTAATTTTTGTATCAACCATAAAATTGGCAGCTTTTATATACCACCCACCAACATAATCCAACAAACCAATATCCTTGATTTTAGTATTAAGACTTATCATATCATTTTTTTGCGATTTAGACTGATATTTCGCACCCACAAACGGCGGATTGCCCATTATGTAATTCAGCTTTTCTTTGGGCACAACGTCTTGCCAGTCAATGCGCAGGGCGTTGCCCTCAACAATGTTTGCATAGCTTTTCAGCGGCAAAAACGCTATTTCCTGCTGCACTATCTGCTCCGTTTCATACTTCATCTGCGCTTCGGCTATCCACAAGGCGGTCTTGGCAACGGTAACGGCAAAATCGTTTATCTCAATGCCGTAAAACTGCCCTATGCCTACCTTTATCGGGTCAAATTCGCCCTCGCCGCCCAGCAGCATCTGCGCACCGTGTATCTTTTCAAGAGCCATGTTTTCCAGCCGCC
>CANRDG010000056.1 GCA_947629275.1 uncultured Clostridia bacterium
CCCTCGTCCAGCAGATTTTCAGGTATAACAGCCTTTATCACCTTTTCAATAATATCCTCACGTATCTGTTCCAAAGTAACGTCCGGGTCATGCTGAGAAGATACCACCACGGTGTCTATCCTCGTCGGTCTGCCGTCGTCGTATTCCACAGTCACCTGCGTTTTTCCGTCAGGGCGCAGATATGCCAAAGTACCGTCTTTCCGCACCTGCGTAAGCTTTTTTGCAAGCTTGTGTGCCAAAGATATAGGCAGCGGCATAAGCTCTGGCGTTTCGTCGCACGCGTAGCCGAACATCATTCCCTGGTCTCCTGCCCCCGTGTCAAACCTGTTTTCAGCTCTGCCCTCCAAAGCGTTGTCAACACCCAAGGCTATGTCAGCCGACTGCTTGTCTATAGTCGTTATCACAGAGCAGGTGTGGCAGTCAAAGCCGTATTTCGCCCTGTCGTAGCCTATCTCTTCAACGGTCTTTCTCGCTATCGTAGGTATGTCAACGCTTGCCTTTGAAGAAATTTCTCCCATAACAAGTATCATGCCGGTGGTAACGCATACCTCGCACGCCACGCGTGAAAGGGGATCTTGCCGCAGCATTTCGTCAAGTACAGCGTCCGATATCTGATCGCATATCTTGTCGGGGTGACCCTCTGTAACTGACTCTGACGTAAAAATATATTTTGCCATAATTTTCGCTCCTTTTTATAGCTTTTAGATATTCAAAAAATAAAAACGCTTCACGGCTTTTCCCGCGAAACGTTCGTAATATCTGTACGGCACGCGCCGTCAAATACCTCTCATCTCTCGGTAAAACCGCAGGAATTAGCACCTTGACAAACATCAGGTTGCCGGGCTTCACAGGGCCTGACCCTCAGCCGCTCTTGATAAGATATTCAGCATTTCGATTATATTATACACCACTCAAAGCGCTTTGTCAACAGAAATGTCAGATTTGCGCGTACATTTTTTCTTGCCTTATTTTTCCTGTGGTTGCTTGACTTTTGAAACGCGGTGTGTTATAATATAATCTGTGTTGTTATATGCATTTAAAGACGGCGCATTTTGCGCTGACATGAAGAATCGTAAAATCTGTGGAGGTCAGTAAATTGAGTTTATTTGATAAAATATTCGGAAGCTACAGCAAAAAGGAGCTTGCAAGGATAGAACCTATTAAAAATAAAGTTCTGGAGCTGGAAGAAAAGTATGCACCCATGAGCGATGCGGAACTCAGAAGCCAGACACAAAAGCTGAAAGACAGGCTGGAAGGTCTTGAAACGCTGGACGACGTAATGCCCGATGCTTTGGCGGTGTGCCGCGAGGCAGCGTGGAGAGTTCTCGGCAAAAAGCCTTTCCCCGTGCAGATAATTGGCGCAATAGTGCTGCACCAGGGCAGAATTGCCGAAATGAAAACAGGCGAGGGCAAAACGCTCGTTGCCTGCCTTGCCGCTTACCTTAATTCTCTTTCGGGTAAGGGCGTTCATGTAGTTACGGTAAACGACTATCTTGCCAAATTTCAGTCGGAAGAAATGGGCAGGGTGTTCAGATTTTTGGGACAGTCTATCGGCTGTGTGCTTAACGGCATGAACAACGACGAAAGACGTGCCGCATACGCCTGCGATATAACATACGGTACGAACAGCGAATTCGGCTTTGACTACCTGCGTGATAACATGGTCATCTATAAGAAAGACCGCGTGCAGAGAGGTCATAATTTTGCAATAGTCGACGAGGTGGACTCCATACTTATAGACGAAGCGAGAACGCCGCTTATTATCTCCGGTCAGGGCGATAAATCTACAGATATGTATGTAAGAGCAGATAAATTTGCCAAGACACTTAAGCAGATAACCGTTGTTGAAATGGACGACAAAGCCGACAACGACCAGCTTGACGGCGACTATATCGTAGACGAAAAGGCAAAAACTGCCACACTTACAAAGTCTGGCGTTGAAAAGGCTGAAAGAGTTTTCGGCGTTGAAAACCTTATGGACGCAGACAACCTTACCTTGCTGCACCATATAAACCAGGCTATCAAGGCAAACGGCATTATGCACAACGAGGTAGACTATGTTGTAAAAGACGGCGAAGTGCTTATAGTTGACGAATTTACAGGCCGTATCATGCAGGGCAGACGTTTCAATGACGGTCTGCATCAGGCGATAGAAGCCAAAGAAGGCGTCAAGGTAATGCGCGAGTCAAAGACCATTGCCACTATAACTTATCAGAACTATTTCCGCCTTTATTCAAAGCTTTCGGGTATGACGGGTACTGCTATCACAGAAGAAGACGAATTTCGCGAGATATATAAACTTGACGTTATAGAGATACCTACAAACCGTCCCGTTATCAGAATAGACTATCCCGATGTTATATATAAGACCGAAAAAGCTAAGTACAATGCCGTGATAGATCAGATAATCGAGTGCCATCAAAACGGTCAGCCTGTGCTTGTGGGTACTGTTTCTATCGAAAAATCGGAGTATCTTTCAAGGCTTCTGAAAAACAAGGGCATAAAGCATAATGTACTCAATGCCAAGTATCACGATAAGGAAGCCGAGATAGTGGCGCAGGCAGGCAAGTATGGCGCGGTCACGATAGCCACCAACATGGCAGGCCGTGGTACAGATATACTGCTCGGCGGTAACGCTGAATATCTTGCAAGACACGAGATGCGCCGCCGCGATATCCCCGAGGAGATAATCTATGAGGCTACCGGCTTCGGCGAGACCGATGACGAGGAGATACTCAAAGCAAGAGCGCTGTATAAAGAGCTTTACGATAAATTCAATGAAGAAGTAAAGGAAAAGGCGGTCGAGGTCAAAGAGGCAGGCGGTCTGTTCATTATAGGTACCGAGCGTCACGAGGCAAGACGTATAGACAACCAGCTGCGAGGCCGTTCGGGTCGTCAGGGCGACCCCGGTGCGAGCCGTTTCTACCTTTCTCTTGAAGACGACCTTATGCGTATCTTCGGCGGAGATAAGGTAACAAGAGTTATGGATACTTTGAGAGTTGATGAAAATACACCGCTCGAAAGCAAGATGCTCACCAGTATAATAGCAAATTCGCAAAAGAAAGTCGAGGGCAACAACTTCAATATCAGAAAGAACGTGCTCAACTACGACGACGTTATGAACGCCCAGCGTGAGATAATCTATAAACAGCGTTCGCAGGTGCTTGACGGTGACGATATACATGAGTATATCCTTAAGATGATCAAAGACTTTGTTGAGAATAATGTCAATATGTATCTGTTCGATGAGGAGATACACGATGACTGGAATCTTGACGGTCTGCGCGAAAAGCTCATAGGCATACTCACTACCGAGGACGATTTCAGATACACGGTCGAAGAGCTTGAAGAGGTAGATAAAAAGGATATCCTTAAAATGCTTACCGACCGCGCGCTTGAAAAGTATGCAAAGCGTGAGGAAGAGCTGACTCCGAACCTTTTGCGTGAGCTTGAAAGGGTTATACTTCTTAAAGTTGTAGATACCAAGTGGATGGCACATATAGACGACATGGACGAGCTCAAGCGTGGTATGAATCTGCGTTCGTTCGGTCAGCATAACCCCGTTGTCGAGTACCGTATAGAAGGTTTTGATATGTTCGATGCCATGGTAGAGAGCATCTGTGAAGATACCGTTCGTATGCTGTTCACCATTCAGGTGAGAAGGGCAGAGAATGCCCCCAAGCGCGAACAGGTGCTTAAAGAAACTCCGCAGACTGCCCCCACCAGATCTGTAAAGTCAAAGCCGGGTCCTAACGACCCATGCCCCTGCGGCAGCGGCAAAAAGTATAAAAAGTGCTGTGGCGCTAACAACTAAGCCTCATGCAGATAACAGGACGATAATCCATGCTGTTTGGGGTGTCGTCCTGTTTTGAAATATTTTTAAAGCGGTGATAAAATGAGTACAGCATTCAAAGCGGCGGATATACTTCTGCCAAAGAATACGGATATGGAAAAATGGGCTGTCGTGGCGTGCGACCAGTACACCAGCGAGCCAAAATACTGGGCTGAAACAGACAGGATAGTGGGCGAAAGTCCCTCGGCTCTGCGCGTTACACTGCCCGAAGTTTATCTTGAAGACGAAGACGTTGAAAAGCGCATTGAAAAAATACACTCCGCTATGGCAGAGTATGTCAGCGGCGGCGTTTTTGAAGAATATAAAAATGCCTTGGTGTATGTAGAAAGAACGCAGAACGACGGAAAGGTAAGAGCAGGCATAGTCGGCGCGGTGGATCTGGAGCAGTACGACTACCGCAAAGGTTCAAAGTCGCAGGTAAGGGCAACGGAAGCTACCGTTGTTGAAAGAATACCTCCGCGTGTGCGTATACGCGAGGGCGCGCCGATAGAACTTCCGCATATAATGATACTTATCGACGACGACATGAAAACTGTAATAGAACCGCTTGCGCAGAAAACAAGCGGCATGACAAAGCTTTATGATACCCCTCTTATGCAAAAGGGCGGCTCAATAAAGGGCTGGCTTTTGGGCGAGGAAGATAAAAACGCGGTGCTCTCTGCGCTTGATAAGCTTGCCGATATTGACGCGTTCAATAAAAAATATGGCATGAACGAGCAAAACGCGCTTGTTTACGCTATGGGTGACGGCAACCATTCTCTCGCAACGGCGAAAGAGTTTTACGAGCGGCTCAAAAGGGCGAACCCCGATAAAGATATGTCGCGCCACCCTGCGAGATATGCCCTTGTAGAGATAGTCAACTTACATTCTCCCGCGCTGGAGTTTGAGGCTATACACCGCATAGTTACCGAAGTTGACGGCGATAAACTGCTTTCGTTCCTTACCGAAAGGCTTGCGCTTTCAGAAAGCGGCAGTATTGGTGGGCAAAGCTTTGTGGTCTTGCATGGCGGCAGCGAGAAGAAAATGTATGTAAATAATGAGCTTTCAAAGCTTTCGGTAGGCAGCCTGCAAACAGCGCTTGACGAGTATGTAAAGGCAAACGGCGGCAAGGTAGACTATATCCACGGCGAGGAAGTTGTAAAAGAACTTGCGAATAAGGCAAACAGCGTTGGATTTATACTTCCCGATATGCAAAAGTCAGAGCTTTTCCCGACAGTTATATGTGACGGCGCGCTGCCAAGAAAAACATTCTCAATGGGTCACGCATGGGATAAGAGATACTACATCGAAGCAAGAAAGATAACAGAATAAGGAAGTAAGTGTAATGCTTAAAGACGAATGTGAAAAAATGCTCACCGAGCAAATAATACCTTTCTGGTCAAAGCTCGAGGATAAGGAAAACGGCGGCTTTTACGGCTTTATGGACTTTGATCTGAACCTTGATAAGACTGCCGACAAAGGCGTGATACTTCATAACCGAATCTTGTGGTTCTTTTCTACCTGCTATAGAATTCTCGGCGGCGAAGAAAACAAACGCCTTGCCGACCACGCCTATGATTTTGTAAAGAACTATTGCATAGATTATGAAAAAGGCGGCGTTTACTGGATGCTTGACTGCAAAGGTCAGCCGAGCGATACCATGAAACATACCTATAACTGCGCGTTTGCTGTGTATGCGCTTTCTGCCTATTATAACAGCACGGGCAGCGAAGAAGCCTTGCAGTTGGCGTTAAGAATTTTTGAAGATATAGAAAGCAATACCCTCGATGAATACGGCTATGTTGAATCGTTCGACAGAAACTGGCAGCCTATACCCAACGATGCGCTCTCTGAAAACGGTCTTATGGCTGACAAAACTATGAATGCCATTTTGCACCTTATAGAAGCGTATACAGAGCTTTACAAGGCAGAGAAAAATGAGAGGGTAGGGCAGCGGCTGAAATTTCTGCTCTCCCAGATGAGCGACATAGTTTTCGATAAAGATACCAAAGCGTTGAGAGTTTTCTTTGATACGGCGTTCAATGTCGTCGGCGATATACATTCTTACGGTCACGATATTGAAGCAAGCTGGCTTATGGATCTTGCCTGCGAAACGCTGGAAGATGAGGCTTTGATTAAGAAATTCAGCGCCATGGATCTTGAAATAGCCGGAAACATCGCAAAACTTGCCTTCCACGGCGGCGCTTTGTATAACGAGCGCGAGAACGACAAGATAGACAAAAAGCGCGTGTGGTGGGTGCAGGCAGAAGCAGTCGTAGGCTTTTGCAATGCCTATATGCACAGCCAAAATGAAGAATATCTGAATATCGCAAAAAGCGTCTTTGAGTATATAAAGAACGTTCAGACAGACAAACGCTGCGGAGAATGGTATTCGGAAGTAAGCTTCGAGGGCGTTCCCGACCCAGATAAAGAAATGGTAGGTCCGTGGAAGTGTCCCTATCACAACGGTAGAATGTGCCTTGAAATGATAAGGCGCGGCATATAAATATAAACATTGTGCAAAGGAGAATAATAATGAAAAAGTTATTGGCAATATTAGCGGCAGCCGTGATGAGCTTTACCATGCTTGCAGGCTGCGGAAATTCTGACAGCAGTACATCATCAACTTCTGCAAATGAGCCTGCAACTTCTGACGGCAGCAGCATGGCAGATGACAGCGCAGCAGCAGACGACAGCGTTGAAGACTTTGACAGCGCACCGGATTACAGCGGTCCTAAGCCCGCGGGTCTGTATGAATCGTCACACACCGAGCAGGAAGAGATCCGCGACATTTCGGCTTGGGAGCTTGTAAAAGAGATAAAGACCGGCTGGAATCTCGGAAATACTCTCGATGCCACCGGCAGCAACACAATAGCTTCCGAAATAAGCTGGCAGCCCGACCCTACCAAAAAAGAAATGATAGACCTTCTGAAAAATGACGGCTTTAACCTTATAAGAATACCCGTAAGCTGGGGTATGCATATGGACGAGAATTATAATGTTGACCCCAAGTGGATGGCAAGAGTGCATGAAATTGTTGACTATGCTATAGACAACGATATGTTCGTAATTCTTAACACCCACCACGAGGAATGGTACTTCCCCGATGAGGAAAACAAGGAGCAGGACATAGAGCAGCTTAAAGCTTTGTGGACTCAGATAGCCGAGGAATTCAAAAACTATGACGAACATCTTATATTTGAGGGACTTAACGAGCCCCGCCTGCGCGGTACTCAGTATGAATGGAACGGCGGCAACAAGGCATCGCGCGCGGTGGTTCAGGAATACGCCCAGGCATTTTATGAAACCGTAAGAGCTTCGGGAGGAAATAACCCCAAGAGAATGTTGATGCTCACGGGCTATGCTGCATCTTCGCAGAGAAACTGCCTTAAAGAAGTGTGGCTGCCAGAGAACGATGATAAAGTTATCGTTTCTGTTCACGGCTACCTGCCGTATTCGTTCGCGCTGGATACGAAAGGTACGGATACGTTTGACGACGGCAACAAAGGCGAGATAGATTCATTCTTCCAGACCCTCGCAGACCTTTTCTATGTAAATCAGATACCTGTTATCGTCGGTGAATACGGCTGCCTTGACAAAGGCAACACCGAAGAAAGAGTAGAATGCACAACATACTACCTTGAAACTGCCAAAAAGCTTGGCATACCCTGCGTTTGGTGGGATAACAACGCAGTCGGCACCGGCGGAGAGAACTTCGGTATGATGGACAGAGCAAACTGCACCTGGAAGTTCCCCGAGATAATAGATGCAATAAAGTCTGTGTACGCCGACTGAGCCTGAAAGGATATATTATTTAGTTTATGGACATATTCATAATTGTCGTTTTAGTATTGTTTTCGGCAGTGTTTTCAGCGACTGAAACGGCATTCTCCTCTGTTAACAGAATAAGACTGAAAAGCATTGAGGGCAGCGGCAACAAGCGCGCCGCAAAAGCAAATATAATCATAGAAAAATTTGATAAGGCGCTCACAGCGATACTTATAGGCAATAATGTCGTGAATATCGCGTCCGCATCGCTGGCAACGGTGGTGTTTACAAGAGTTTTGGGCAGCGGCAGCGTGGGTATTGCAACCGCCGTAATGACCGTTACAGTACTCATCTTCGGCGAGATAATCCCGAAAGCACTTGCCAAGGAACATTCCGAGGGCTTTGTGCTTTTCATGGCGCCGCTCCTGTTGGGATTCATGACAGTTTTAACGCCTGTTATAGCTCCGTTCAGCGCGCTTACAAAGCTCAGTTCAAAAATATTCAGCAGCGGCAAAAAGCAGCCGACTATGACAGAAGACGAGCTGAAATACATCATCGACGAGATAGAGGACGAGGGCGTTCTTGAAGAGCAGGAATCAGACCTTGTGCGCTCGGCTCTGGAGTTTGACGAAAAGACCGTCGGTGAAATTTTAGTGCCGCGTGTAAACGTAACAGGCGTTGAGATAGGCGACGACGTTGAAAAAATACGGGAGCTTTTCGCTTCGACTGCATATTCAAGGCTTCCCGTGTTCGAGGGTTCTATAGACAATATAGTGGGCGTTTTGCTGCAAAGCGACTTTTTTGAGATGTACCTCAGTAAGCAAGGTGATATTTCACAAATAATGCATGAGCCTGCCCACCTTATCGAGCATACAAGAGTCTCGGAGGCTCTGCGCATAATGCAGAAAGAAAAAATGCATATGGCAGTCGTCCATGACGAGTACGGCGGCACACAGGGTATAGTTACTCTTGAAGATATCATTGAAGAACTTGTCGGCGAGATATATGACGAAAGCGACGACGAGGATAATTCGTTCATAAAAATTTCCGATACCGAGTTTGACGTAGATGCCGAAATGTCGCTTTATGATATGCTTGAAAATATGGGTCTGCCTGCCGATACGGTGGAAAGCGAAATGTCGTCTTTGGGCGGATATATAATGGAGCTTGCAGGCGAGATACCCGCAGAGGGCGAAGTGGTCAGCAGCGATATTTTTGAAATGAAGATACTTCGCAGCGACGACAGAAAGATCTACCGCGTAAAGGTAACTATCATACAAAAGGAAGATGAATAATGTCAAAGCAGATAAGATATGAAAAAATGCACAAGTACGAAAAAGCGTACAGAATATCAGCGATAATTACTTATATAGTTGCCGCTGTAACGGTGATCTCATGCATATTTACCGTGCCTGGAATGGATACCTCAGGCAGCCAGCCGCTGCTTATAGTATACAGCTGCATATATGCCGCCTATACCGTAATGATTTTCGTGTGCGCACTGCTTGCATTTTTGTATTTTAAGAATACCCGTAAAGAGTATGCAGCCGTGCAGTCGCTGATGCTTTTGGTCGCAGGCGCTTTCACGCTGGCAAACGTAAAGATGTTCATCGTGCTGTTTTTGTATGGCGCAGGAATGGACAGCACCGTTGAAAAAGTGTTCGGCACGAATATGGACGAATTAACACAAAGCTTCACAGCAGGTTGGATAATGCTCGCCATAGGTTTTGCAATAATAATGCTGCTTGGAATGCTCAGTATCGTAAGACTGGCGGCAAAGAGATATTCATAAAAGTAAATAAAAAAGCAAAGGCAGCCGATTTTGTTCGACTGCCTTTTTTATTAGAACGGGAACATCTCCTTTTCTTCCATGCTTTGGCGAACACCGTCTAAGTATTCCTCGGGGTCAATGTTCCTGACGAACCGCGGCTTTTCGGTGCGGCGGAATACCCAGCTGGTGTGCAGCGGCATCTCCATCATAACGTGCAGCGGCTTGTTGGCACGCTCTGCAAAGTATGCCGCATCGGACGTAGAATTTGCGCCCATGAACACCATAGTGTCGCAGTTGTTCATTATGGTGTGACTGCCCTGCGGATAGCACGTTCTGAGTTGATCGAGAGATTGCAGCATCAGCATGGCGGAGATGTTTCTCGCCCTGATGTTGCTTATTATGTTGTCAAAGTTCGCTATGCAGCAGTTAGTTGCAAAGTCGTCAAGCAGGAAAGTTACCGATCTCGGCAGCCTGCCGTCTTTGCAGCAGTTGTCTGCGTAGTCGCACAGCTCGCCCAAAGCCTGCGAATAGAAAATATTCGCAAGTATGTCGTTCGAGCGGTCGGTGTCGGACGTTATCACGAACAGCGCGGTCTTTCTGTTGGCAAGCCGTCTGAAAGAGATGTCGTTGCCGCAAAAAAGCTGTGAAAGCTCGTTGCTGTCAAACACCGAAAGGATAGCTGTCAGCGTTGTTATTATGCAGGAGAGGGTTTTAGAACTAAGATTTATGAAAGGGTTGAAGAGCTTCCAAGCCCTGCTGACCTCGCCGTTTTCCTCGGCTTCTTCGCGTACCCTTATAAAGTCGCGGTAGACGGGTTTGTTTCTTAGTTTGTCAATTTCCTCATCCTCGTAAGGAGTAAAATCGCCGAGCATTTCCATGACCGTGGTAAGGGTCATCTTTTCGCGCGGAAGGTCGCTTTCCATCATGTAGGTCAGGAAAGCCGTGAGCATTACCTGCGCGTTGCGTTCCCAGTATGGGTCGCGCGATGTATTGCCCTCTTTGCTGTAGGCGTTGAAGACTATCTGCTGTGCCAGCTTTTTTATGTCCTGCGAGGTCTGAACGCGTGTTATTGGATTGTAGTGCGCGGAGTTTTCCGGGTGAGTAAGGTCAAGCTTTTTGACTATGTACCCTCTGTCCTCGAGGATATCGCTGATAGAGCGGTAAAGACCACCCTTCGGGTCTGAAATTATCAAGCTGCCGTCCTGTTCGAGAATGTTGAGCACACCCATTACGGTGGACTTGCCGCAGCCCGACGGGCCAACCACCGCTACGTTGTTGTTTAGACCCGTTACGCGGCTGTCGCGTGTTCTCTTGCTGCCGTCAGGCATTACAAGATAGCCTGTATCTTGCTTGCCTGCGGCTTTTATTGTTCTTTCTGAGATGTTTTTTATGTTCATATGTCACTGCCCCTTTCGTGGTCATAATGCCACGGTCACATCATCAGCAACGCCAAGCTTAATTGCCTCTTTGGCGTTTAGATATGTATCACCGTGCATTATCTCGTTCATCTTTTCAACGGTGTTGCCTGTGTACTTTGCGAGCAGCTCGCTCATCACGTCTCTGATAGCAAGCAGCGATTCAGCCGTGCTTTTCACAGAGCTTGCATTGCCGCCCGAGCCGCCCATTATCAGCGGTTCGTGGATAAGCACCTCTGCGTGCGGAAGCATATGCCTGTGACCCTTGCTGCCTGCTGCCAGTATAACAGCCGCCATGCTGTATGCCTTGCCTGTGCAGATAACATCTATCTGCGTGGTCTTGCCTATTATCTCCATCATGTCGATGATGGCAAGACCTGAGCGTATCTCGCCGCCCGGGCTGTCAAGAAACAGCGTGATAGGTATGTTGTTTTGTGAAAGGTATATCATGTTTTTGATGATGTCCTCAGCGCTCTCGCCGTCAATAGCGCCGCTGAGATACAGTTTGCCGTCTGCCGCCAGCAGAGAGCCTACGGCAAGTTCGTGTGTGCCGTGTGCGTCCTCGAAAACTATGTA
>CANRDG010000057.1 GCA_947629275.1 uncultured Clostridia bacterium
GAAAGCTCTGGGATCGGATCAGACTTAGCCATAATATCACTCCGTAAATTTTATATGGAAAGTATCTCTTTTTCCTTAGCCGCAACTATTTCGTCAATGTTCTTTATGAACTTGTCGTGCAGCTTCTGAACCTGATCTTCGCCGTCTTTTTCGTCGTCCTCGGTTATCTCGGAGTTTTTCTTCATAGCTTTCAGCTTGTCTATGACATCTCTTCTGATAGAACGAACGGCGACTTTTGAGTCTTCGCCCATTTTCTTTATGTCTTTGACAATTTCTTTACGTCTTTCCTCGGTGAGCTGAGGAAACGTAAGGCGAAGCACCGTGCCGTCGTTTGCAGGGTTTATGCCTATGTCGGAAGCCTGTATAGCCTTTTCTATGGGCTTGAGCTGCGACTTGTCCCACGGTTGAATGGTCAGTACTCTTGCCTCCGCTACTGAAACGGTAGCCATCTGGCTGATAGGCGTGGGCGTTCCGTAATAGTCGACCGTAACTTTGTCAAGCACGTTGGGGTTGGCTCTGCCTGCTCTTATTGCGGCAAAGTCTCTCTCCAGCACGCTTATGGTCTTCTGCATTTTTTCTTTAGCTTTGTTGATAGCTTCTTTCATGATGATTTTCTCCTTTATAAATATTGAACTTTAATTTCCGCTGTAAACTATAGTGCCGACAGGTTTGCCCATGCAGGCGTCAAAAATGTTGTCGGGTCTTGCAAGATCAAAAACAAGAATGGGAATGTTGTTATCCTTGCACATGGCAGCCGCTGTGGAATCCATTACCTGCAAGCCCTTTGCAAGAACTTCTGTAAACGTAAGTGAATCGTACTTTTTGGCATCATCAAACTTGTGTGGGTCTTTGTCGTAAACGCCGTCTACCATTGTGGCTTTCAAAATTATGTCAGCCTCTATTTCAGCCGCCCTTAAAGATGCCGCCGTATCGGTAGAGAAAAACGGGTTGCCCGTGCCGCAGCCGAATATAACAACTCTGCCTTTTTCAAAGTGCCGCAGCGCCTTGCCCCTGATGTACGGCTCTGCCACCTGCCTCATGGTAATAGCGGTCTGAACTCTTGCTTCAACGCCCACGTTTTCAAGAACATCTGCAACTGCAAGCGCGTTCATAGCCGTTGCGAGCATGCCAATGTGGTCGGCTCTTGTTCTGTCCATAGCGCCGCTTGACCTGCCGCGCCAGAAATTGCCGCCGCCTACGACTATTGCAACTTCAACGCCTGCGTCAACGCATTTCTTTATTGCCTGCGCGTATGTCGTCATCACATCATAATCAAGACCTGTTTTTTTATCCCCTGCCAAAGCTTCGCCGCTCAGTTTCAGGAGTACTCGTCTGTATTTTGGCACCATATTTGACCTCTCCTTAACGATATAGACCGTTATTTTTTATACTTATAATTATTGTAGCATATTTTTTCCAATATGTAAAGACGGGAGCGTAAATTTTTTGTTTACTTTATTAAAAAATTTTATTGTACAGAATATGGGTCAATAAGCGGTTGATTTTATTTTTAAAATGTGTTATCATTATTATGTATCTGTTTTAATGGGGTGAGTGATTTGAGAAAGGTAAAGAAAGTAAAAGTTGGCAATCTTTTGCTTGACGGTGAGAAAATATACATACAATCAATGCTTAATACGCGAAGTGATGATATAAAAGGCAGCATAGAGCAGGCTGTAAGGCTGGAAGAAGCAGGCTGCGAGATAGTGCGCATAGCTGTGCCGGATATGGAGGCAGTGAAGCTTATTCCTGCGATAAAAGAAAAGATAAACATTCCGCTGGTGGCTGATATACATTTTGACTACCGCCTTGCCCTTGCAAGCGCCGATGCTGGCATTGACAAGATACGCATAAACCCGGGCAACATAGGCTCGCGCGACAGGGTAATGCAGGTCGTGAAAAAATGCATTGAAAAGAATATCCCTATAAGAATAGGCGTAAACGGCGGCTCTCTTGAAAAGGATATTTTAGCAAAATACGGTCACCCGACACCCGATGCACTTGTTGAAAGCGCAATGAGACACGTAAAGATACTGGAAGACTGTGATTTTGAAAATATCGTTATTTCGATAAAAACATCAGATGTGCCGAATATGATAGCCGCATACAGAAAAATGGCGCAGGTGTGCGATTATCCGCTGCACTTGGGTGTTACCGAGGCGGGTACGGAGAGAATGGGCGTTATAAAGTCGGCTGTGGGCATAGGCTCTTTGCTTGCCGACGGCATAGGCGAGACCATTCGCGTTTCGCTGACCGATGACCCTGTAAAAGAGATATACGCCGCTAAAGATATTCTTTCAGCTGTGAACAGGGGAGAGGGCGTTAAAATAGTTGCCTGCCCTACCTGTGGAAGAACGCGCATTGACCTTATAGGTCTTGCAAACAAGGTGGAAGACGCTCTGCGCGGCTGCAAAAAGAACATAACGGTTGCGGTAATGGGCTGTGTTGTGAACGGCATAGGCGAGGCAGGCGAAGCTGATATAGGCATTGCAGGCGGCGACGGCTGCGCTGTTATATTCAGCAAGGGCAAAAAACTTTGCACCGTAAGCGAGGATAAGGCGTTTGAAGCGCTGCTTAGTGAGATAGATAAGTTATAAAAAGAGAAGTGATATGAATGTCAACGATAAAAGAACTTTTGGAAGAGTATGCAAATCTTATACCAAAGGACATGGAAAACGGCGATGTTTTAAAGCTTATGACCGATAAGGAGTGTTCGTACCTTGCGATAACCGTCGCTTTTGACACACTTGTGCCTTATGGTGAGGTAGAAGCATTTCAAAGTGATCTGGCAAAGGCGCTGCGCGTAAAATGGTGCCTTTTATACCCCAAATATGCTCCCGAACTTTTCGATGTTTCGTATTTTAAGGATATTACCGAGTTTCTGAAACGCAGCTTTTCTGCCGTGAACGGCTTTTTTGACGATGCACAGGCGGAGCTTTCGGACGGCAAGCTATGTATTACGCTGAAAAACGGCGGCTACAAGATACTTGAAAAGGCAGGTATACATACTGCGCTGCCTAAGCTGATAAATGAGTTGTTTTCTCTTGATATGGAAATTGATTTTACGGGCGAGCTCAACAGCGACAAGGAATTTCTTGATAATTATCGACGGGAGCTTCTGGAAAGCATACCCATGCCTGCACCGCAGCCAAAAGAGGAAAAGAAAGAAAACAGCTATGCTTCGGTATCTGTAAATTTTGCGGACGAGCAGTTTATAGGTGAAGATGCAGTCGTTATTATGGGAAATGCGATAGCAGGCGATTCAAAATTCACGCCTATGTCAGACATTAGACTTTCCGATGATGTATACACCGTTTGGGGCGATGTTTTCAGTACTGAAACGCGCGAAACGAAAACTAAAAGACTTATAGCAAATATCATGTTTACCGACTATTCAAGCTCTCATACGATAAAGATAATTGCAAGCGACAAGGTAAACAAGTACAGCAAGACCAAGATAACCAAAGCTATTCTGGAAGAGGCTATAGAAAAAATCAAAAACAAAACTATTGCAGTGCGCGGAAAGCTTGAATATGATGACTTTGATCATAAAGAGTATTTCACCCCTATAGATATTATGATAATTAAACGCCGCATGAAATGCGACAACGCAGAGCAAAAGAGAGTTGAGCTGCATTGCCACAGCAATATGTCTGTTATGGATGCGATAACGCCGCCGGACGTGCTTGTAAAAAGGGCGTTTGACTGGGGACACAGGGCTATAGCTATTACAGATCACGGTGTGTGCCAGGGGTATCCTGCCGCTATAAACGCCTGCGATGCTATACGCAAGAGCGGCGGCAAATTCAAGGTGATATTCGGCTGCGAGGCTTATCAGGTCAACGATAGTGTAAAAGTGTCTGTGGGAAATGATACGCGCAAACTGACTGACGAATTTATAGCTTTTGATATAGAAACAACGGGTCTTTCCGCAGCAACGGGCAGGATAATTGAAATAGGCGCGGTAAAGATGCGCGGACTGGAAGTAATAGATACTTTTGATACTTTTATAGACCAAGGAATAAGGATACCCGACAATATAATCCATCTTACAGGAATTACAAACGAAATGGTAAAGGGCGCACCTAACGAGAAGCAGGCTCTTGACAGCTTTTTTGAGTTTTGCGGAAAATCGCCCGTGCTGATAGCGCACAATGCATCTTTTGATACTTCGTTTATAAATTCATATCTTGCACGCAGCGGCGAAAGTTTTGAATATTCTTATATAGATACCCTTGCCATGTCAAGAATGATGCTGCCCGAGCTTAA
The DNA here is from genome assembly GCA_947629275.1 of uncultured Clostridia bacterium. GTDB lineage: Bacteria > Bacillota > Clostridia > Oscillospirales > Ruminococcaceae > UBA7477. Next base: position 4,270 of record CANRDG010000057.1, read on the forward strand.
AAAACACAAGCTTGATAAAGTTGCACAGCATTTGAAACTGGGAGATTTCGAGCATCACCGCGCCAATGATGATGCTCGCATATGCGGTGAGATATTTGCAAAACTTGCCTCGAGGCTTTTAAAAGATTACGGCGAAAAAACGGTAACTTTTGATAAGCTGAACAGCTTGTGCGGCGTTGTGGATGTTGCAAACATACCGCCGAAAGATACATACCACCAGATAATTCTTGTAAAGGACAATGTGGGACTTAAAAACCTGTACAAGCTGGTCTCATATTCAAATCTTAAATACTTTAAAAAAGTGCCGCGCATACCCAAATCAGAGCTTATAGCTCACCGCGAAGGTCTTATCATAGGCAGCGCGTGCGAGGCAGGAGAACTTTTCAGGGCGGTGGCGGCAGGAAAGCCGTGGAACGAACTTTGCGAGATAGCATCGTTTTATGATTATCTTGAGATACAGCCTATAGGAAACAATGCTTTCATGCTTAGAAACGGCACTGCCGAAAGCGAAGAGCAGCTGCGCGACTTCAACAGAACTATTGTAAAACTGGGTGATGAACTGGGTATACCGGTATGCGCTACGGGCGACGTGCATTTTCTTGAAAAGAAAGATGCTATATTCCGCACTGTCATACAAAGCGTGAGATACCCCGACGAATGCGATAATCAGCCGCCGCTGTATTTCAAAACGACGGAAGAGATGCTTGAAGAATTTTCGTATCTCGGCAAAGAAAAGGCTTTTGAGATAGTTGTTAAAAACACGAATATGATAGCCGATATGTGCGACCCCGATCTGAGACCTTTCCCGAACGGTACATTTACGCCATACATAGAAGGCTCTGTACGCGAATTGCAGGTGATATGCTGGAAACGCTGCTGCTCGATATACGGCGATGTTGACCCCGAAACTATAGAGATACCCGAAGGAGAGGACGCAGATATTTCAGCCTGCTTTGAGGGACATATACCCGATATAGTGTTCAAGCGGCTGAAAAGAGAGCTTGACTCTATAATAAAGCACGGTTTTGCGGTGCTTTATATGATATCTCAGAAGATAGTTGCAAATTCAAACGAGAACGGTTATCAGGTAGGTTCAAGAGGCTCGGTAGGTTCGTCGTTCGTGGCGTCTATGTCGGGAATATCTGAAGTTAATCCGCTTATGCCGCATTACTATTGCAAAAATTGCCACTACAGCGAATTTGTCACCGACGGCTCGGTGGGCTCAGGCTTTGACCTGCCCGATAAAAACTGCCCCAACTGCGGCGAGCCGCTCCAGCGTGACGGACACGACATACCGTTTGAAACGTTTCTCGGTTTTGACGGCGACAAAGCGCCCGATATCGACCTTAACTTCTCGGGTGACTATCAGGCAAAGGCGCATAAGTATACCGAAGAACTTTTCGGTGAGGATCATGTATTCAAAGCAGGAACAATAAGCCTTGTAAAGGAAAAGACCGCTTTCGGATATATAAAAAAGTATTACGAAAATAAGAATCCGTCTTCAGGTGGCAGCGCCATTACCGATGCGGAAATGCAAAGGCTTGTTTTAGGCTGTACGGGTATAAAGAGAACTACCAGCCAGCACCCCGGCGGAATGGTAGTTATACCTGCGGGATATGACGTTTATGATTTTACGCCCGTTCAGCACCCTGCCGACAAGACGGAATCTGACATGGTGACTACGCACTTTGACTTCCGCTCATTGCATGATACCATACTTAAACTTGACGAGCTGGGTCACGATGTGCCTACAATGTATAAGTATCTTGAAATGTTCACGGGTAAAGATATAAATTCCGTGCCTATGTCCGATCCGCAGGTGTACGATCTGTTTACATCTACTGATTCGCTAGGCGTAGCGGAGGATGATATTTTCTGTCCCAACGGCACTCTTGCAATACCTGAAATGGGTACGAGATTCGTTATAAAAATGCTTTTGGAAGCCAGACCTAAAAACTTCTCTGACCTTTTGCAAATATCGGGACTTTCTCATGGAACTGACGTTTGGACGGGCAACGCACAGGATCTTATAGCAAACGGCACTTGCGATATTTCCTCGGTAATAGGTACGCGTGACAGCATTATGACGTATCTTTTGTATCACGGCTTAGAGCCGAAACTGGCGTTCAGCATAATGGAGATAACCCGTAAAGGACAGGCTGTTAAAAAGCTGACTGAGGAAATGAAGCAGAATATGCGCGACCATGATGTGCCTGAATGGTATATAGATTCCTGCCTGAAAATTAAGTATATGTTCCCGAAAGCGCACGCCGCAGCATATATGATAGCGTCTATTCGGCTTTGCTGGTTCAAGGTGCATGAGCCGCTTGCGTTTTATGCCACGATGTTCACAGTAAAAGGCGAGGCTTTCGACTATGATACTATAAGTAAAGGCAAACTTGCGGTAAAAAACAAAATATCTGATATGAGGGGCGCAAACGATCTTTCAGCTACCGAAGCCGACACGCTCGATACCCTTATGCTGGTGAACGAAATGCTCAGTCGCGGATTTGAGTTTTTGCCGATAGACATACACAAGTCGCACTCATTTATATATAAGATAGAAGACGGCAAACTGCGTATACCTTTCTGCGCGCTTGCAGGTGTGGGAAGAACAGCCGCCGATTATGTTTATGAAGCAGCGTGTAACATTAAGGATTTTGTTTCTATAGAAGATTTCCAGTTAAGATCTAAAGTTACAAAGAGCGCTATAGATGCTCTTACAAGCTGCGGAGCATTCGGAGATATACCGACAGACAGCCAGATGTCGTTTTTCTGATAAAATGCAGGCTTGTGAAACTATAAATGTTTGTGCAAAATTTCTATTGACAGTCTGCACTTGCATATGCTATCATATTATCATGATAATATAGTAATGCTTTAATATGATAAAGCATTCTGAAAGGAAAATATATGCGTACTTATGAGTTGATAACCCCCGAGGGTACAAAAGACGTGCTTTTTGACGAGTGCCTTGCGCGGCGCGACGTTGAGAACAGATACAGAAAAATATTTGGCGGAATGGGCTACAGCGAAGTCATAACGCCGGGAATAGAGTTTTACGATGTGTTCAATGACGGTTCGAGGAAGTATTCGCAGGAGGCGCTTTATAAACTTACCGATGCAAAAGGCAGGCTGATAACACTTCGCCCCGACTGCACGATACCTATAGCGCGCCTTGCAGCAACAAGACTGCGCGATGTTCCTATGCCGCTGCGGCTGTTTTACGTTCAGACGGTGTATGAGAACAACAAACTGCTCAAAGGCAGGAGCGATGAAATCGTACAGTCGGGCATTGAGCTTATCGGCTCGGAATATAAAAGAGCCGATTTTGAAGTTATGAGCATAGCCGTAAAGGCTCTGAAAGAATATGAGGGCACTGATTTTCGTTTAGAGATAGGAGATGTCGGGTATTTCAAAGAGCTTGTTTCAATGCTCGGCGTATCGGAGGGCGTTGCGGAGGATATTCGCTATCTTATAGAGGCGAAGAATTATCCTGCGCTCAACGATTTGCTTGACAGCATAGGCGATACGCCCGTTACAGAGGCTCTTAAAAAGCTGCCTGCGCTGTTCGGCGGAGTTGAAGTGTTCGATAAGGCAGCCAAACTTGCCTCAAATGACAAAACGCGTGAGATACTGGATAACCTGAAGGCTTTCTATACAAGTTTGCAAAAGCTCGATCTCGGCGACAGGCTGTCGGTCGACCTTGGCATAGTGAACCGTACAGATTACTACACGGGAATAGTGTTCAAAGGCTATCTCAGCGGCGTTGGCGAGGCGGTATTGCAGGGCGGCAGATACAACAGACTGCTTTCAGAGTTTGGCATGAACGCCCCTGCTACAGGATTTGCGGTGAATGTAAACCTTGTGGCTGCGCTTGTAAGGAAACTCGGGCTTTCTCCCGTGCAGACCGCGCCCGAAGCTGTTGTATACGGCGAGCACGGCTATTGTATCGAGGCAATTTCTTACACAATGGAGCTTGCCGAAAAAGGCATAGCTGCTGAAAATGCGGTGTTTGACAGCTTTGAAGAGACCGTCGCGGCTGCTGAAAAAAGAGGCATAAAAGAAATATATGTCGTTTCGGATAATGTAAAAAAGCTGGAATACAAGGACGGTGAGTATCGTGAATAGACCGCTGAGGATCGCTCTTACAAAGGGCAGACTTGAAAAAGATACTGTAGCTGTTTTTGAAAGGATAGGCTATGACTGCTCGAGCGTGCATGAAAAGGGCAGAAAGCTGATACTACCCATAGGCGGCGCAAATATTGAAGTGGTGCTTGCAAAGGCGAACGACGTTATTACATACGTTGAACACGGCGTGTGCGACGCGGGCGTTGTAGGCAAAGATACCATTATGGAAATGCAGGGCAAGTATTTTGAGCTGGTAGATCTGGGTTTTGGCAAATGCCGCTTTGCGCTGGCGACTAAAAAAGGCGCGGACTTCTTCGGCGGATATGATATAAAAACGATCGCTTCAAAATATCCAAACGTTGCGAGAAATTATTTTGAGAGCATAGGCATGGACGTTGAAATAGTAAAGATAGAAGGCTCGGTCGAGCTTGCACCGCTTCTGGAGCTTGCTGACGGCATAGTCGATATTGTTGAAACGGGCACAACGCTGAAAGAAAACGGTCTTGAAGTTGTTCGCGAGATAGCGCCTATTTCGGCAAGGTTTATAGTAAACACTGTAAGTTTAAAACTTCGTCAGCAGGAGATAGAAGACCTTGTAAAACTTATAAAAGCAAATATATAAAGGGGTAGTAAAATGAAAGTCATATATGCAAACGGCAAAGACGAATACGAGTTTTTCAAAGAGCTTGATAAACGTCACGTTGAGACCGATAAAAAGGTAACAGAAACGGTAAGCGAGATAATCGACACGGTGAGAAAAGGCGGCGACAGCGCAGTTAAAGCCTATACAGAAAAGTTTGACGGCAAACTTCCGCAGTATTATGAAGTGCCGAGAGATGTTATAAACGATGCTCTTACTGAGGCTGACAGCGTGTTCACCGATGCGCTTCTCAACTGCATTGAGAATATCAGAAGCTTTCACGAGCGACAGAAGTCGCAGTCGTTCGTTGACACAAAAGAAAACGGCGTTATCCTCGGTCAGAGGGTCAGAGGTCTTGAAAGAGTGGGGCTTTATGTTCCCGGCGGCACGGCGGCATACCCGTCTTCGGTGCTTATGAACGCAGTACCTGCAAAAATAGCAGGCGTTAAAGAGATAATCATGGTGACACCGCCACTCAAAGACGGCACGCCGAACAAAGATATTCTGGTCGCGGCGGCTCTTTGCGGCGTTGACAGGATATTTCTCTCGGGCGGCGCACAGGCAATAGCGGCGCTGGCTTACGGTACTGAGGAGATACCTAAGGTCGATAAGATAGTGGGTCCCGGAAATATATATGTCGCAACGGCGAAAAAGCTGCTTTACGGCACGGTGGATATTGACATGATAGCAGGACCGAGCGAGATACTTGTCCTATCCGACGGCACTACCGACCCGGCATACATAGCGGCCGACCTTATGTCGCAGGCAGAGCATGATGTGCTGGCTTCTTCTGTTTTGGTAACAACCGACAAAGACAGCGTTGAAAAGATATTCGCGCAGCTTGAAAAACAAATGGAGAAGCTTTCAAGAAAAGAGATCATAAAGAAGTCGCTTGACGATTACGGCGCTGTGATAGTATGCACCGACAAGGATCAGGCGATTGAAATGGCAAACCGCATAGCTCCAGAGCATATTGAGATACTTTTTAAAGATCCTTTGGAGTATGTTGGCAAGATAAACAACGCAGGTTCGATGTTTTTGGGCAACTTTGCTCCCGAGCCTCTCGGCGACTACTACGCAGGACCTAATCACGTTCTGCCTACAAGCGGCACGGCAAGGTTTTTCTCTCCGCTCGGTGTGAACAGCTTTGAAAAGCGTTCAAGCTTTATATACTATACCGAGCAGGCTCTGCGCGAGGCTAAAGACGATATAGTCTGCGTTGCCGAAAAAGAGGGTCTTACCGCGCACGCAAATGCTATTAAAGTAAGATTTGAAGATAAATAAGACTTAGAAAGAGTGAATCATATGGCAAACTGGGAACCAAACGTTCGCAGGGCAGTACCTTACACGCCGGGCGAACAGCCGCAGGAGAGCGGAGTTATAAAGCTTAATACAAACGAAAATCCCTTTCCGCCCTCGCCGAGTGTAAAGAAGATACTCGATAATTTTGATACGGATATGCTGCGCTTTTACCCTCAGCCTGACTGCGCTGATCTGGTAACTGCAATTGCTGAGAGATATGGCGTAAAGCAGTCGCAGGTGTTTGTGGGCGTCGGTTCTGACGATGTTCTTTCAATGGCGTTTATGACGTTTTTCAACTCTGACAAGCCGATACTTTTTCCCGATGTTACATATTCTTTTTACGATGTGTGGGCTGATGTGTACAAAATACCATATAAAACCTGCCCTTTGCGCGGCGACTTCACTATAGATCCCGATGATTACAAACAGCCAAACGGCGGTATAGTTTTCCCGAACCCCAACGCGCCCACAGGCGTTTGCGAAAGCGTTGAGATGATAGAAGATGTGGTAAAAGCAAACCCGTCTTCGGTGGTCATCATAGATGAAGCGTATATAGATTTCGGCGGCGAAAGCTGTCTTAGACTTATAGAAAAATATGATAATCTGATCGTGGTACAGACGTTTTCAAAATCGCGCTCAATGGCGGGTATGAGGATAGGCTTTGCAATAGGCAGTGAAAGGCTTATAAAGTATATGAACGACGTGAAGTTCTCCGTTAATTCGTATACTATGAATACGTTAACGTTGCTTTGCGGTAAGGCAGCCGTGCAGGACGAAGAATATTTCCAAAAGTGCTGCAGTGAGATAATAAGCATAAGAGAGTATAGCAAGGAAAAGCTGAAAGAGCTGGGCCTTGAACTTACCGATTCAAAAAGCAACTTTTTGTTTGCAAAGCATAAGACGGCAAGGGCGCGGGATATATTTGAAGCTCTTAAAGAGAGAAATATATATGTGCGATACTGGGATAAACAGCGCATTTCAGATTATCT